>NZ_JBDYKL010000005.1:0-158897 GCF_040012415.1 Sanguibacter sp. 25GB23B1 | reverse complement strand
TGCCGTAGGTGGGGGCTGCGGGCGGCGGGGGAGTTGCGCGGACGTACGACGGTGCCGACGGGGCAGGGCTCGCCGGCGGTGCGGTCGCGGCCGGTCGGGTGTAGGACAGCGCTGCGGGCGCAGGTGGTGTCGCGGGCGCTGGTCGCACGTACGAGGGGGCGGACGGCGCTGCCGGTGCCGGCGGCGTCGCGGGAGGGGTGCGGACGTATGACGTCGTCGCCGGTGCCGTGGGTGCGACCGGCGGCTGCGCCGCGACGGGCGGGGCTGCCGGTGCGTCGTCCACCGTGATGCCGAAGTCGGTCGCGAGGCCGGCGAGGCCGGACGCGTAGCCCTGGCCCACCGCGCGGAACTTCCACTGCCCTGCCCGGCGGTACAGCTCGCCGGAGAGGAAGGCGGTCTCGGTCGTGGCGTCGGTGACGTCGTAGCGGGCGAGCACCTGGTTCGAGGCGAGGTCGGTGAGGACCACGTGGAGGCCGCGCACGGCACCGAAGGTGCCGCCGTCGGCGGAGGCACCGAGGATGATGCGCTCGATGCTCTGTTCCACCCGCGAGAGATCGACCTCGAGGGAGTCCTGCACGCTTCCGGCCGCGGGGCGCTTGGTGAGCTTGCGCACGGCTCCCGATGCGTGCTCCGGCTGGTTGAAGAACACGAAGTCGTCGTCGGAGCGGACCTTGCCGTCCGGCGTCAGCAGCAAGGCCGAGGCGTCGACGTCAGGGGTGCCCGCGCTCGTGTCCCAGACGAGGTCGGCGCGGATCCGCATGGCGTTCAGGGGGATGTTGGAGCCCTTGGTCATCTGCGTCATGGCCCTATAGTTCCAGAGCCTCCGCGCACGTCCACCCCGCGCGAGCAGGGAGGGGACAACTCCCCACGTCAGCACCGCACCAAACGGGCACTGCGTCCGTTATCTTGAACTGCGCCCCGACGCCAGCGAGCGCCAGAGTCTCGTCCTCACGAGAGTCCTCTTCTGCAGGGAGCCCCGAAAAGATGCGCCACTTCGACTATCTGAGCGATGCCGAGATCGACCGGCTGTTCTTCCGCGCGCCCGAGCAGTTCGACGTCGACAGCGACCCGCGCGTGCTCGCGATGGCGCTCGGTGCGACGCTCTACAGCCCGGCGACCCGGCCGAACCTCGCGCAGGACATCGCGAAGCGTGCGGCGAAGGGCGTCATCTCCTTCGTCGTGTGCCTCGAGGACTCGATCGCGGACCACGAGGTCCCGTTCGCCGAGCGCAACGCCGTCGAGCAGCTGCGCGCGTACGCCGAGTCGGGGTCTTCCGGTCCGCTCGTGTTCGTCCGTGTTCGTAACGCCGACCAGATCCGCCTCATCACGGAGGGGCTCGGCGAGCACCTCCACGTCCTCTCGGGCTTCGTCATCCCGAAGTTCCTCGAGGACACGGCGATCGAGTTCCTCGACGCGATCGAGACGGCGAGCGTCCTCGCGGGCCGCCGTCTGTACGCGATGCCCGTGCTGGAGTCCCCGGAGCTCGCGTTCCGGGAGACGCGCACGAGCGCGCTGCAGGGGGTCCAGTCCGTCCTGCAGAAGTACCGGGAGTCGATCCTCGCGGTCCGGATCGGCGCGACGGACCTGTGCTCGGCCTATGGGCTCCGGCGGACCCGCGAGCTGACGATCTACCACGTCCACGTCATCGCCGACGTCATCTCGGACATCGTCAACGTCCTCGGCCGCGCGGACGAGTCGGGCTTCGTCATCACCGGCCCCGTCTGGGAGTACTTCGCCCAGCACGAGCGCATCTTCAAGCCCCAGCTGCGCGAGACCCCGTTCGTGGAGCACGACGAGCGGACGCTGCGCCTGCGCATGATCGACGCGGACCTCGACGGCCTCATCCGGGAGGTCGTTCTCGACCAGGCGAACGGTCTGACGGGCAAGACCGTCATCCACCCGTCGCACGTGACTGCCGTCCACGCGCTGTCGGTCGTCTCGCACGAGGAGTACGTCGACGCGTGCGACATCCTCGAGGCGGACCGTGGTGGCGCGAAGGCGTCGGGCTACCGGAACAAGATGAACGAGAGCAAGCCGCACCGCGCCTGGGCGGAGCAGCTTGTCCGCCGGGCGGGGGTCTTCGGCGTGACGCGCGAGGACATGACCTACGTCGACGTCATCAGCGCGAGCGGGATCGCGTGAGCCCGTCGACGATCGGGACAGCGCCCGTGTGGGCGGGTACGTGGGTCGCCGAGAGGCTCGGCGTGAGCGTGCAGACGACCGGTTCGACGATCGGGATCGAGCTCGACGAGCTCGTGGGCCTCGCGATCCGTCGCAACCCGCGCCGGGCGCACCTCCTCGTCTCGACGGTGCTCGGCAAGCACGTGCCCACCGACCCGCGCATCGTCTACGGCGCGGGCCTGCTGCTCGGCTTCCTCGTCTCGGACGTGCTCGCGGGCGCCGGGTCCGTCGCGACGAGCGCGCGTGCGGCCGGGGTGGCCGACTCGTTGCGCGCGGCGCTGGCGGCCGAGGACGGGGTGGCCCCGGCGGCGTTCCTCGACGCGGTCGAGTCCCTCCGGGCGGCTGCCGACGTGACCGGGCCGTCGACGGTCGTCGTCGGGTACGCCGAGACGGCGACCGCCCTGGGGCACTGCGTGGCCGCCGCGCTCGACGTCCCGTCCCTGCACTCCACCCGGCGAGCCGTCGAGGGCGTCACGCCTGCCGCCGGGTTCGCGGAGGAGCACTCCCACGCCACGGAGCACCTCCTGCTCCCGCAGGACCCGCACTTCCTCGACGACGCGGACACGGTCGTGCTCGTCGACGACGAGATCTCGACCGGACGGACGGCGCTCAACACGATCCGTGCGCTGCACCAGGCGCACCCGCGCGGGCGGTACGTCGTCGCGTCGCTCATCGACCTGCGCTCGGACGCCGACCGCGCGCTGTTCGCGGAGCTGGCCACCGATCTCGGGACGCGCATCGACGTCGTCACCCTCGCGTCCGGTGCCATCGCGCTGCCGGGAGACATCCTCGACCGGGCGGAGCGTCTGCTCGCCGAGGTCCCGGCTGCTCCAGCCGATCCCGCCGCCACCGCGACTCCCGCCGCCACCGCGACTCCCGCCGTCGACGCGTCACACGACGCGGCGCACGCTCCCGTGCGCCGCGCGGCCGGGTGGGGGGACGGTGTGCGCGACGGCGCACGCCACGGCTTCAGCCCGACGGACGAGGAGCCCCTGGCTGCCGCGGCGGACCGGGCGGCCGCCGAGGTCGTGCCGGCGCTGCACGGTGACCGGGTGCTCGTCCTCGGTTTCGAGGAGCTCATGTACGCACCGCTCCAGGTGGCGCTCGCCCTGACGGAGCGGCTGCGACCGGCCGGCGGCGGGGTCGCGAGCGTCCGCTACTCGACCACCACACGGTCGCCCGTCCTCGCGGTCGACGACCCGGGATACGCCATCCGGACGACCCTGACGTTCCCGTCGCACGACGACCCGAGCGACGGTCCCGGACCGCGTCACGCGCACAACGTCGCCCCCGGGATTGAGGGATCACGGCGCTTCACCGATATCGTCATGGTCATCGACTCGCCCGCCGACACGGCGGAGCTGTCCATGCCCGGCGGCCTTCTCGACCGTGTCGCCGGTGGGTGCGACCAGGTCCACCTGGTCGTCATCCCCTCGCACATCCCCTAGGAGCCCACACTGTGACCGTCGACACCGGCACGATCACCGAACCGCCGCAGGACGACGCAGCACACACCGCCGCGCCCGCCCCGGCAGTCCCGCTCCACGGTCCCGCGTTCGGGTCGTACGCCGCGCACGAGGTCGCGTGGCTGCTCAGCGACCTGTCCGACGTCGAGCTCGAGGCACCTACCGAGGAGCGCGAGGAAGCCATCCAGTCGGGTGGCGCGCACTACGCGGAGTCCCTGCCGGTCGAGTACCAGCCGACCGCCGAGTACCAGCAGCTCTTCCACAGCGCGCTGCGTGAGTCCGCCGAGCGTCTCGCGCACGCCGTGGGCGTCGTGACGGACCTCGTCGTCGCCGAGCGCGGCGAGCGTGCGGTCCTCGTGTCCCTCGCCCGCGCCGGGACGCCTGTCGGCATCCTCATGAAGCGCTGGGCCAGCTACTCCCACGGGCTCAACCTCCCGCACTACGCGGCGAGCATCGTCCGCGGCAGGGGGATCGACCAGGTCGCGCTCGCGTACCTCGCCGAGCACCACGACCCGGCCGACATCGTGTTCGTCGACGGGTGGACCGGCAAGGGCGCGATCGCCCGCGAGCTCACCGCCGCCGTCGAGCAGGCCAACGAGGCCCTCGGCCTCGCCGGGCGCACGTCCCGCTTCAACCCCGACCTCGCCGTGCTGGCCGACCCCGGGCACTGCGTGCGCCTCTTCGGTACACGGGACGACTACCTCATCCCGTCGGCGTGCCTCAACTCGACGGTCTCCGGTCTCGTCTCACGGACCGTCCTCAACGACGGCCTCATCAAGCCGGGCATGTTCCACGGCGCGAAATTCTACGCAGACCTGGCCTCGACGGACGTGTCGGCGGAGTTCCTCGACGTCGTGAGCATGCAGTTCTCGCACGTCGCGGACTCGGTCGCGGTCGCTCTCGCCGCGCGGCGGGCTCTGCCCGAGCCCGAGGTGACGTGGGCCGGCTGGCAGGCGGTCGAGGCGATCAGCACGGAGTACGGGCTCGGTGACGTCAACCTCGTCAAGCCCGGTGTCGGTGAGACGTCCCGCGTGCTGCTGCGTCGTGTGCCGTGGAAGATCCTCGTCCGGACCGACGCGGCCTCCGAGCTGGGTCACGTGCGCCTGCTCGCGGAGCAGCGCGGGGTCGAGATCGTCGAGGTCGACGACCTCCCGTACAGCTGTGTCGGCCTCATCCACCCGCAGTTCACGCGCGGGGCCACCGGCGCCGACGGGACGGCCGCGAAGTGAGCGGTACGCCCGGGGACAGGCCGCTCCCGGTCATCGCGGCGAGCGACCTCGACCGGACCCTCATCTACTCGGGCAAGGCGGCGCGCCTGGGCCTCGAGCCGGACGCCGACCCGACCGAGCTGCTGCGCGACCTCGCCTGCGTCGAGATCTACGAGAGCAAGCCGCTGTCCCACGTGACGCAGGCGGCGCACCGGAGCATCGCGTCGCTCGCCGAGCTGGGGGTGCTCGTGCCGGCGACCACGCGCACGCGTGCGCAGTACAAGCGCATCACGCTGCCGGGACCGCCGGCGCGGTTCGCCGTCACGGCGAACGGCGGGTTCATCCTCGTCGACGGTCACGCGGACAAGGCCTGGACGGCGCAGGTGGCCCGCGTGCTCGCGGACAGCTCGCACCCGTACTCCGAGGTCGAGGGGTACATGCAGTCGGTGTTCAAGCCGGAGTGGACGCGCAAGCTGCGCGGCGCCGAGGGCTTGTTCTGCTACGCCGTGGTGCACCGCAGCGACGTTCCCGACGGGTTCGTCGAGGAGGTCACGGGGTGGGCGCAGGCGCACGGCTGGCGTGCGTCGTTGCAGGGCCGCAAGTTCTACCTCGTGCCGGACGAGCTGCGCAAGGGCTCGGCCGTCGCGGAGGTGGCGCGCCGCGTCGGCGCGGAGACGATCCTCGCGGCGGGCGACTCCCTCCTCGACGCGGAGATGCTCGAGTCCGCCACTCGGGCGATCCGCCCTGCGCACGGCGAGCTGCACGACGTCGGCTGGTCCACACCGGGTCTGACGATCACGCCGTCGGCGGGCGCGGCCGGCGGCGAAGAGATCGCTGCTTGGCTGCTCGCGACAGCGACCGAGCACCTGAGCGGCTGAAGATCTGCGGCATGGTCGACGAACGTTCAGAAGCCCCAGGCACGGGCCGATAGAGAGCCTGTGACCACCCTCGCGGACGACGTCGATGTCGTCCAGGACCAAGCCGAGCTCCAGCTCATGCGGCTCGTCTGCATCGCCATGTTCGCGATCGGCGGTCTGACCTGCCTCATCGGGGTGTGGACCACGCAGGCGACGGCAGAGTCCCAGGTGGCGCAGGCCGCGATCGCCCTGGGCTTCCTCCTCCCGGCGCTGGGTCTCGTGCTCGTCAAGAACCCGCGACGGAGGATCATCGAGGCGGGAGCGCTCTGGAGCATCGCCCTGCTCAGCCTCCTCACCGCGCTCTCGGACCCGCTGGGCATGGCGCCCTTCTTCTACGTGTGGCCGGTCATCGTCACCGCGTACTTCTGCCAGCCGCGCGAGCTCTTCGGGACGTACGCCTGGATGGTGCTCGGGCTCGGGACCGGGCTCTGGTTCAACGAGACGTACGCACTGAAGCTCGACACCTTCATCGGGACGGTCGCCACTGTGGGGATGCTCGCGGGACTCGTGTCGACGATGACGCGGCAGCAGAAGCGGTTGCGGAGCGAGCTGGCGGCGGCGGCGGAGACGGACCCGCTCACCGGGCTCCTCAACCGGCGGGCGTTCAACCCGCGGCTCGAGATCCTCGTCGCGGAGGCTGCGGCGGACGGCACCGCGCTGTCCGTCGTGATGTTCGACCTCGACCACTTCAAGAAGGTCAACGACGAGCACGGCCACCTCGTCGGCGACCTCGCGCTGCAGACGGTCGCGGAGCTCTTGCAGCAGCTCACGCGCTCGGGCGACCTCGTCTCGCGCTTCGGCGGCGAGGAGTTCGCGGTCGCCCTGCCGGGCGCGGACGCGCGGGCGGCGGTCGCGTACACGTCGCGGCTGGCGCTCGCGCTGTGCGGCCGGCCGGTCGTCGAGGGTCTGGTGCTCGCGGCGAGCGCGGGGATCGCGACGATGAGCACGGCGGCGGAGTCTGCTCAGGTGCTCCTGCAGCGGGCCGACACAGCGCTCTATGCGGCGAAGGACGGCGGCCGCAGCCGGGCGGCGGTGTGGGCCAAGGAGGTCGTCGTCTGCAACCCGTTCGGGCAGGCGTCCTGACGGGCTCGGGAGACGACGGTTCCCGTCAGATGACGGTGCCCGCCCGGATCGCTCCGGGCGGGCACGGGGTGAGCTGGTTCTCGTGCTGCGGCTCGTGCCGGTGGTTCAGCTCGCTTCGATGGTCTCGTGCTCGTCGCGCGAGCCGACGGGCGTGGATCCTCCGGCGTGGGTGATCTCGATGCGGCGCGGTTTGGCGCTCTCGGCCACGGGGATCGTCAGGGCGAGGACGCCGTCCTGGTACGTCGCGTCGATGGTGTCGAGCGCGAGGCCCCGGCCGACGGTGAGCTGGCGGGCGTAGGTGCCGGTCGGGCGTTCGCGGACGAGCCACTGGGCGTCGGAGTCGGAGCGCGCGGTGCGCTCTGCGCGGATCGTCAGTGTGCGGTCCTCGACGGAGACGTCGATCGTTCCGGGGTCGACTCCGGGCAGGTCGACGTTGAGGACGTAGTGGTCTCCGGAGCGGAAGAGGTCCATCGGCATGCCTGCGGCGCCGCGTGCGCTCGAGGTCATCGTGCCGAAGAGCCGGTCCATCTCCTGGAAGGGGTCCCACCTGGTAGCCATCGCGCATCACCTCCTAGACGAGGGCTCCGGACCGTCCGGGGCCCCTGCGGCCTCGGTCTCGGCGGTGCCGGTCCCGAGTGCTACATCTTCAGTTTTAGCACTCGACCACGGAGAGTGCCAGCCTGTTCGGGGGGCTTGTTCGTCCAGAGCGAACACCGTCGAGCGGGCGTCCAGGTTCACTGCCTAACCTGGGTGGCATGCCTGATGCAGACAACCTCCCGTCGACCAACGTGGGGCTGACCCTCCTCGCCATCGCCGCGGCCGCTGTCGTCGCCTTCGTCCTCGGTGCCGTGATCTCGGCGGTCGTCCGTCGTACCGGTCGCGGCAACGCGTTCGTCGCTGACCTCTCCCGACGCATGAAGCGCCCCATGCGGGCCGTGCTCGTGGTCGTCTCGATCTGGATCGCGCTGAGCGTGACGACCGACTCGGAGCTCGGCTGGTGGGGTGTGGTGCAGCACCTGCTCGTCATCGCGCTCATCGTCGTGTGCGCGTGGTTCGTCGGGGCGCTCGCCTTCGTCATCGAGGACAGTGCCGTCAAGCGCTTCCGCACGGACATCCCTGACAACCGTCATGCGCGTCGCATCCGGACGCAGATCACCGTGATCCGGCGCCTCACGGTCGCGATCATCGTCGTGTGCGCCATCGCCGGGGTGCTCCTCACGTTCCCGTCGGCGCGCGCGGCGGGCACGTCGATCCTCGCGTCGGCCGGTGTCATCTCGCTCGTGGCGGGCCTCGCGGCCCAGTCGTCGCTCGGCAACGTGTTCGCGGGCCTGCAGATCGCGTTCACGGATGCGATCCGGGTCGACGACGTGGTGGTCCTCGAGGGCGAGTGGGGGCGTATCGAGGAGATCACCATGACGTACGTGGTGGTGCACCTGTGGGACGACCGCCGGCTCATCATCCCGTGCATGTACTTCACGACGACCGTGTTCCAGAACTGGACGCGGCGCGCTGCGGACCTCCTCGGCACGGTCGAGATCGACCTCGACTGGGAGGTCCCGATGCCGCCGATGCGCGCCGAGCTCCAGCGCCTCCTCGAGGCGACGACCCTGTGGGACAAGCGCGTGGGCATCCTCCAGGTGACCGACGCCGTGGGCGGTTTCGTGCGCGTGCGCGCGCTGGCGAGCGCGGTCGACGCCGGGACGCTCTTCGACCTCCGGTGCTACATCCGCGAGGGCCTCGTCGACTGGTTGCAGCGCCAGGCCCCGCAGGGGCTGCCACGGACCCGCCTCTCGGGGTCCGACGAGGGTGCTGCGTTCGTCGAGTCGCTCGTTGGTGCGAAAAACTCGGGCACGAAACGACGCAAGGGCCAGGCGACCGGTCAGCTCACGGAGGACGGGGCGGAGGAGGCGAAGGTGACGGACGAGCCGCACCTGCCGAAGCGTGTGCCGGTGCGCGTCGCCCGTCCGGGCGTCCGGATGCACCTCTCCGAGCCTGCCCGCGGCCTCTACCCGAGCGACACCACCGGGGACGACGAGCGGGCTGCCGCGCAGCGCGAGGCCGACGCGACCGTCGTGCTGCCGGCCTCTGAGGGTGGGCTGTTCACCGGGAGCGTCGCGGCCATGGAGCGCTCGCGGGCCTTCTCCGGCCCGGGCCAGGAAGTCCTGGAGGAGCGTGAGCGCACCGCGAAGATGCAGCGCATCGAGGACGACGACGAGCCACCGCGGCGGACGGCTGACAGCACGGACGAGGGCTGAGGCCGAGGTGGACGACATGATCGTGGGGATGGTCGGGATGCTGGGCGGGACCGTGCTGCTGCCGGCGGTCACGCTGCCGCTGACGCGACAAGCGGCGGACGGGAGGCTCGCGCTCAACCACACGGCGGGTATCCGGACCCGGGCGACGAAGTCGTCCGACGAGGCCTGGCGGGTCGGGCACGCGGCTGCGCTGCCGGTCCTCGCGCCGGCGGTGCCGGTTGCCGTGGTCTCCGTGGTGCTGGCCGTGGCGCTCCAGGTGCTGGCCGGCGGGATGTGGGGCTTTGCGGTTGCGGCGACGGGGTTCGTCGCGGAGACGCTCCTCATCCTCCGGTCGGCCTGGGTGGCTGACAGAGCCGCACGCCTCGTCGGAGGATAGGGATGCAGGGCTTGGTGGTCCGGGGCAATCAGTCTTCCGGCCGACGCCGAGGGGGAAACGATGACCGATCAGTCGCCGCTGGCCGCCCGGCTCCGAGCAGTGCTGGGAGACGAGCAGTCGGTGCGTGAGGTGAGGATGTTCGGCGGGCAGGCGTTCATGGTGAACGACAAGCTCGTCGCCAGCGCGCAGAAGGACGGCAGCCTGCTGGTCCGCATCGCCACTGATCGTGACGGGGAGCTGAGGGAAGTTCCCGGAGCGTCGCGGGCCGTGATGGGGGCCGACCGGACCATGGGTCCCGGATGGCTCTCTGTGACGGCCGAGTCGATCGCCACCGACGAGCGGCTGGCCTTCTGGGTGGGCGCAGCGATGGAGCACGATCAGGTGGCGCCGGCGGCGGACGAGGGATCTGTCCTGGCACCCGTGACTGCGCGACCGGACGGCAGCGGTGAACGTCATCCGCGTCCTGCACAATGAGCCGCATGGACGACGAGCTCGACGCGCGCCTCGCGAGAATCAGCTCGTCTGCAGACGTTGACGAGCTCCTCGACGTGGGATGCGACCTGGCTGAAGCCGGGCGGCTGCACGATGCGGAGCGGTGCTTCGCGACCGCTGACGATCTCGGTTCGCCGACGGCTGCCTTCAACCTGGGCAACACGCTCGGACAGCTCGGCCGCGGCGTCGAAGCAGTGACCGCCTACGAGCGGGCGCTCGCCGGCGGCGAGACCGATGCCTGGCTCAACCTCGGGAACGTTCTCAAGGATCTGGGCGATCTCGCAGGCGCGATGCATGCGTACCGCGGGGCAGCCGCCGCGGGGGACAGCAACGGGAGCGTCGCCCTCGCGTTCTGCCTCCGGGAGCAAGGGGAGCGCGACGAGGCGATGGCCGTGGCTCGGACGGCGGCAACGGCTGGGAACGAGATTGCGCGTGCCGTGGTGGCCTGCTGGGAATGGTGCCGCACTCTGGATCCGTCGCTCGAGCCGGAGCTCCGCGCGGGCGCCGAGCACTTCCCCTCAGCACGGGCCGACCTCGGAGACCTGCTGCGCTCGACGGGCCGGGTCGCCGAGGCGCGCGAGGTCCTGGAGCGAGGGACCGGCCGTCGGGAGGTGGAGTGCTGGCTGCCGCTCGGCAATCTCTTGTCCCACGCGCTGGGCGACGAGCACGCGGCCGAGGCGGCGTACCGCAGCGGCATCACCGCCGGCGACACCTTCTGTCACAACAACCTCGGCGTCCTGCTGGAGGAACGTGGCGACGAACGGGGCGCAGAGGAGCAGTGCCGGCTCGGCGCCGCCGCCGGCGACGCGCTTGCAGAGCGTGCGCTGCGCGACCTGCTCACGCCGTGATTCTGCTGCTTCCACCGCGGGACAGGCCGAGCCTGGCACCATGACTGCATGACTGGACGTCAGGCATGGGAAACGCACAGCGACATGGCCCTGACGGTCGCGGCGCTCATCTTTCTCGGCGCGTACGCCGTCCCGATCATCTGGCCGATGCTCGGTCAGCCATGGGCCGGGGTGCTCACAGTGATCGTGGCCGTCATGTGGCTGATGTTCGGTGTCGACTACGCCGTTCGCCTGTGGCTCAGCGAGGATCGTGGCTACTTCGTCGCGCACAACCTCTTCGACCTCGCCGTCCTCGTCCTGCCGATGTTGCGGCCGTTGCGTCTGCTGCGTCTCGTCATGCTCCTGTCCGTGCTCACACGGACGGGCTCGAACGGACTGCGCGGACGGGTCGTGACCTATGCGGTCGGCGGGACGGCGCTCTTGATCTTCTGCGGGGCACTGGCGATCACGGACGCCGAGCGGGGAGCTGCTGACGCGACGGTCGTCGGCTTCGGCGAGGGTGTGTGGTGGGCGATCACGACGCTCACGACGGTCGGCTACGGCGACACGTACCCGGTTACCCTGACCGGACGGCTCGTCGCCGCCGTGCTCATGGTCGCAGGCATCGCACTCCTGGGAATCGTCACAGCGACGCTCGCGTCGTGGCTCGTCGAGCGCGTCTCCGAGACGACAGAGGCAGAGCAAGCAGCGACGCGCAGCCAGGTCGAGGAGCTCGCGGCGGAGGTGCGGATGCTTCGGCTGGAGATGGCGACCTGGCTCGAAGGAACGCGCGAATCTGACGCTGGGCGCGATCGAGCTCGCGTGAGAGGTCCGCGGGAGTGAGTGCGTCGTCGTCCATGTCGTCATCATGGCGGCGGCACGGCGATGCCGGACTGAATGGTGGGCCCCGTGGGGCTCGAACCCACGACCCGCGGATTAAAAGTCCGATGCTCTGCCAACTGAGCTAGGGGCCCGCGAGGCGGCGTCCGGTGGTCCGGGAGTGTTGCCTCGACAAGCGAACAGGGTACGCGGTTTCGCTCCGGGACGGGGACAGGAGGGCTCGCGCCGCGCCGCGCGCACGATCTTCACAACCCACCGAGGGCCCCGGAAAGTCGCGGCAGGCGCCGTGATCCAGGCGCCATCGCATCTCACACTTCGGTCAAATCGGGCATCCGCGGTTGCGTTCGGGCCTGATCGTTGTTTCGGTAGAGGGGACCGAATGACTCCCACACAGGGCATCCGGCGGCGGGCGATCCCCGCTGCAGGCGCCCGGGAGTGCCCGGCTTCGAGAGGATTCCTCGTGCTTTCTGTGACTGACAACGCCCGACTTGCCGTTCAGGACCTCGCCGACCAGGCGAACCTGCCCACCGACGGAGGCCTGCGCATCGCGGCCGCCGGTGACGCACCGGGCGACTTCGACCTGGCGCTCGTCGCCGAGCCGATCCCGACCGACGAGGTCATCGACCTCGGCACCACGCACGTCTTCGTGGAGGAGTCCACGGCTCCCGCGCTCACGGACCTCAGCCTCGACGCTGAAGCCAGCGGCGAAGCGACGGCGTTCAGCCTCACCCCGCAGGCCTGACACACCCGCATCGTCGACCTGCCTCGGCCGCCACGCTCACGCGTAGCGACCGGGGCATCGTCGTGCCCGGCCCGGCCCGTTCCAGCCAGCCAGCCAGCCGGCCCGCCCGGTCGGGATCAGAGCTGAGCGAGGTCCCCGAACTTCGGCAGGTCCGCCACGGACCACGCGCCGATCCACCAGGAGCCCAGCACCAGCGCGCCCACCGTGATGACGAGGAACACTCCCACCCAGAACAGCCCGGGGAACGGCGTGAGCTTCGCGAGGATGTCGGCGTCGGACGTGCGTGCCTGGCCGGCGCGGCGTGACCGCTGCAGCTCGATGACCGGACGCGGTGCCCCCAGCAGCAGGAACCACGTGACGAGATAGGCCGTGGCCGTCTGCCACTCCGTCGGCGCGTACCAGGACACGAGGACGAGGGCCACGCCGCTCACGAGGATCGACAGCAGACCGAACCAGTTGCGGATCTGCACGAGCATGAGCGCGAGCAGCACGACGAGCAGCCACAGCAGACCGATCGCGTAGCCCTGCCGCAGCAGGAAGGCTGCGCCGAGGCCCACGAGCCCCGGACCGACATACCCGGCCAGGGCCGTGAGGATCATCCCGAGACCGCGCGGCTTCCCGTACGACACGGTGAGGCCCGACGTGTCCGAGTGCAGCCGGATGCCGGAAAGCCGGCGACCCGTGCACAAGGCGATGAAGCCGTGCGCCCCCTCGTGCGCGATCGTCACGACGTGCCGCGCCAGGCGCCACGTCGGACCGAAGACGACGATGACGAGCGCAGCGGCCGCCGTCGCCCACACGACCCACTGCTCAGGCGGCGGGAGCGGCTCGGACGTGCGGGACCAGATCTCGGTGAAGAACTCGGTGATGGGCTGCACGTGGGCCATTCGACCACATCGGCGCTCCTCACGGGTGCAGACGCCGTGCAGGAGTCGAGCATCACAGCCCCAGGTACTGACGCCCGGTCACGACCTCGTGAGAGACTGGCCGTCAGGAAGCGCGATGTTCGCGCACCGAGCGTCGAGGGATTCGCCCGACGGCGCATAGAGATAAGGCATCCCTTGACGAATTCACAGCGCTCCGGCGCGCCCGCAACTCCCGCAGCGACGACCCCGGCCGCGACCATGTCGTTCAACGACTTCGCGATCCCCACCCCGATCGTCACGCACCTCGCAGCACAGGGCATCGAGTCCCCGTTCCCCATCCAGGTCGCCACGCTCCCCGACACGCTCGCGGGACGCGACGTCCTCGGCCGCGGGCGCACCGGCTCCGGCAAGACCCTCGCGTTCTCCATCCCCATGGCCGTGCGCCTGGCAGCCAGCGGCGGACGACGGACCCCCAGCCGCCCCCGCGGCCTCGTGCTCTGCCCCACCCGTGAGCTCGCGAACCAGATCAACGCGGTCATGGAGCCCATCGCCAAGGCGCTCAACCTCACGACGACCGTCATCTTCGGTGGCGTCGCCCAGTCCCGCCAGGTCAGCGCGCTGCGCGGCGGCGTCGACATCGTCATCGCCTGCCCCGGCCGGCTCGAGGACCTCATCGGCCAGAAGCACATCTCGCTCGACGGCGTCGAGGTCACCGTCCTCGACGAGGCCGACCACATGGCCGACCTCGGCTTCCTCCCCGGCGTCAAGCGCATCATGGACCGCACGCCCGCCAAGGGTCAGCGCCTCCTCTTCTCCGCGACGCTCGACAACGGCGTGGACCAGCTCGTCAAGCGGTACATGGACTCGCCCACGAGCCACTCCGTCGACAGCGCCGAGTCGCCCGTCTCCACGATGATCCACCACGTCTTCGAGGTCGCCGACGCCACCGCCAAGCGCGACGTCGTCAAGGAGCTCGCGTCCGGCCTCGGCCGCCGCGTCCTCTTCACCCGCACGAAGCACCAGGCCAAGAAGCTCGCCAAGCAGCTCACCGCCGACGGTGTCCCCGCCGTCGACCTCCACGGGAACCTCGGCCAGGGCGCACGCGAGCGCAACCTCGCCGCGTTCTCCTCCGGTGACGTCCGCGTCCTCGTCGCCACCGACATCGCGGCCCGCGGCATCCACGTCGACGAGGTCAGCCTCGTCGTCCACGTCGACCCGCCCGCCGAGCACAAGGCGTACCTCCACCGCTCCGGCCGCACGGCCCGCGCCGGCTCTTCCGGCGACGTCGTGACGATCATGCTCCCCGAGCAGCGCGGCGACGTCCGCGACCTCACTCGCCTCGCCAAGATCACCGCGCAGCCCCGCAAGGTGTCCGCTGGCGACGACGCGATCAGCCGCCTCGTCGGCGAGGTCGCGGCCTACGTCAAGCCGTCACCCGTCGTCGAGCAGCCCCAGCAGCAGCGCAACGGCGGTGGCGGCCGTGGCCGCTCCGGCGGTAGCGGCCGTGCAGCCGGCGGCGCACGCAGCACCTCGTCGGCATCCGGGGCGCGCGGCTCCGGCCGCAGCGCCAGCAGCGCGAGCAGCTCCCGCGGGAGCGGCTCCGGCGGCAGCCTCGTCCAGTACTCGTCCAGCGCGTCCGGCTCCGGCTACACCTCCGGCAGCGAGGGTGGCGGCCGCGGAGGCCGCAGCCGCCCCGCAGCCGGCGGCGGACGCCGCGGCCAGCGCTGACCCGAGCGTCACGCGCAGCACCTGAGCAGCACAGCGTCACAGCACCACACGGAGCCCGTCGGATGATTCCGACGGGCTCCGTCGTTGTCTGTGACGCACCATGGGAAGGACGTACGGATGCACCACGAGAGGGAGAACATGGCTTACGAGGTCGACAAGACGGACGCCGACTGGCGCGCGGAGCTGTCCCGCGAGGAGTACCAGGTCCTGCGCCAGGCAGGCACCGAGCGCCCCGGCACGGGTGAGCTGCTCAACGAGAAGCGAGAAGGTGTCTACAGCTGTCGTGCGTGCGGCAACGAGCTCTTCCGCTCCGACACCAAGTTCGACGCGCACTGCGGCTGGCCGAGCTTCTTCGCACCGCAGGACTCGACAGCCGTCGAGCTCATCGAGGACCGCACCCTCGGCATGCTGCGCACCGAGGTCCGCTGCGCCCGCTGCGGGTCCCACCTCGGCCACGTGTTCGACGACGCACCACAGACACCGACCGGTGACCGGTACTGCATGAACTCGGTGTCCCTGACCTTCGCCGAGCCGACAGCCTGACGGATGCACCCGGCAGGGTCGAGCGCGGGCCAGACCCTGCCAAGATGGGTGCATGACCTCACCTCTCGACGCCGTCGACTGGCCCGCGCGCACAGCACGCCTCACACTCCGGCCGGCGACTCCTGACGATGCCGAGCCGACGTGGCGGTACCACCGGCTCCCCGACGTCGGCCGGTGGATCACCCGCGCCCCGGCGACCTTCGAGGACTACCTCCTCGCCTTCGAGGACCCGGAACGGCTCGCGAAGACGCTCGTCGTCGAGCGCGGCACCGAGATCATCGGTGACCTCATGCTCGCCGTCGAGGACGCCTGGGCCCAGGCCGAGATCCTCGAGCCGGCGCGCGGGGTGCACGCCGAGCTCGGCTGGATCCTCCACCCGGGCCACGCCGGTCACGGCTACGCGACCGAAGCCGTCCGCGAGCTCCTCCGGATCTGCTTCGAGGACCTCGGGCTGCGCCGAGTCACGGCCGCGTGCTTCGCCGACAACGAGCCGTCGTGGCGCCTCATGGAGCGCGTGTCGATGCGACGGGAGGTCTACACCGTCCGCGACTCGTTGCACCGCGACGGTCAGTGGCTCGACGGCATCGGCTACGCACTCCTCGCCGACGAGTGGCGCAGCGCCCAGCGCACCCTCGAGGCCGGGCGCTAGCTGCCCGGGGTCTCCTGGTCGCCCGTCGGCCCGGCCGAGTGCTCCGGAGGGATCCTGGCGCTCATCATCGAGTCGGCGACGTCGGTGATCCGGCCACCGTCGAGGTCGAGGTCGATGAGCCGCTGCAGGAGTGTCGCGAGGGTGCTGACGTCGTCGCGGGGCCACTCGTGCAGGCTCGCCCGGACGAGCGTGGTCCGAGCGCTCTGGGCGGCGACGAGCATCTCACGACCGAGAGTCGTGAGCTCGATCGCCATCCCGCGGCTGTCGTGCGGGTCAGGCGACCGCCGGATGAGCCCTGCGGTCTCCGAGCGGCTCAGCTGGCGGGACACGGTCCCGGGATCGAGCCGGAACTCGGCGGCAAGGTTCTTCGCCAGGCTGCCCGGGTGGCGGTCGACGAACGCGAGCAGCGTGTACAGCTCCGCGTCGAGGTCCGGGTGCGCGACCGCAGAGATCTCGGTCGACGCCCCGTGGGCGCGCCGGAAGAGCCGGCTCAGCTCGCGTTCCAGCGCGACGTAGGGGTCGTCCATCGACCGATCATGACAGCAGATCCTGGGCAAACACAGGGAGCGGTCCCGGTGAGTTCTGGTGCTGGACGACCGGTCGAGGACGAACCCGCCGGAAGCGGACGCCACCGCTGGTCAGACGCGCACGGGCTCGTCCTGTGCCGGGGCGGCCGCGCGCGCACGCAGCTCGTCGAGCTGCTGCTGCACGCCGGACTTCTGCCCGAGCGGCACCTCCTTGAGGAAGAGGATCGCGACGAGCGCGACGACCGAGATCGGTGCGGCGACGAGGAAGATGTCCGCGACACCCGACCCGTACGCGCTCTCGACGACGTCCTTCACCGGACCGGGCAGGGTGTTCACGTCGGGGATGGTGCCGCTGTTGAGCGCACCGCCCTCGATGCCGAGCGTGGCGAGGCCGCGCGAGAGGTCCGATCCGATCCGGGAGCCGAGGATCGCGCCGAGCACGGCGACACCGACGGTGCCGCCGAGCGACCGGAAGAACGCGACCGTCGACGTCCCGGTGCTCACCTCGCTCGTCGAGAGGGAGTTCTGGGCCGCGAGCACGAGGTTCTGCATGAGCATGCCCATGCCGGCGCCGAGGATGAAGAGGAACACCCCGATGAGCGCCATGTTCGTGTGGTAGTCGATGGTGCTCATGAGCGCCAGGCCGGACGTGAGCGCGATGGCCCCCGTGATCATGTAGCGCTTGTAGCGGCCCGACCGGGAGATGAGCGCACCGGAGACCGTCGAGGCGAGGAACTGCCCGGCGATCATCGGGATCGTCAGCACCCCGGACATCGTCGCGGACTTGCCGCGAGCGACCTGCATGTATTGGCTGAGGAAGACCGCGGTGCCGAACAGCGCCACGCCGACGCCGACGCTCGCGACGACCGTGAGGACGAGGGTGCGGTTGCGGAAGAGTGTGAGCGGGATGATCGGTGCCTCGACCCGGCTCTCGACCCACACGGCGACGCCGAGGACGACGAGCGAGCCGCCGACCATGACCGCGGTCTGCCAGGAGGCCCACGCGAAGGTGTTTCCCGCGAACGTCACCCACAGCAGTAGCGTGGCGATGCCGACGGACAGGAGCAGGGCGCCCCAGTAGTCGAGCGCGACGCGGACTCGCGGGAACGTCGGCAGGCGCAGCGTGCGCTGGAGGACGATGATCGCGGCCACGGCGAAGGGGATGGCGACGAAGAAGTTCCAGCGCCACCCGACGCTGTCCGTGAGGACCCCGCCGAGCAGCGGTCCACCGACCATCGCGAGCGCCATGATGGCGCCCATGAGGCCCATGTACTTGCCGCGCTGGCGCGGGGAGATGATGTCGGCGACGAGGATCGTCGCGAGAGCGGTGAGGCCACCGGCGCCGATGCCCTGGAAGGCGCGGCCGGTGATGAGGACGCCCGTGCTGGGCGCGAAGCCCGCGACGGCGGCGGAGACCACGGTGATGACGAGCGCGATCTGGATGAGCGTCTTGCGGTTGACGATGTCGGCGAGCTTGCCCCAGATGGGTGTGCTGATCGTCGTCGTGAGGAGCGTCGCGGTGACGACCCACGTGAACGCGGACTGGGTGCCCTCGAGGTCGGAGATGATCCGGGGGAGGGAGGAGGAGACGACCGAGGTCGCGAGGATCGAGACGAACATGCCGAGGAGGATGCCCGAGAGGGCTTCGAGCACCTGGCGGTGCGACATCTCCTGGGGTTCGCCGACGACCTGCTGGTGGCCGTCGGGGGACGACGGTTCCTTGACCAGGTCGCCGGTGGTGCTGGTTGAGCGGGTCATGCGTCGGTGTCCTTCGGTTGCTGCGGGTTCTGGTCGGTCGCTCGCTGCTGTGCCGGTCCCGGCGGGTGCTCGGGTGCCGAGGCGTAGCCGGCGACCGTCTCGGAGAGAGCCGAGAGGTGCTGCACGGTGGCCTGGATCTGCTCCGCGTCCCACCCTCCGAAGATCTCGCTGAGGAGGTGGGTGATGTGCGTGCGGATCGTGGCGACCGCGTCGTGGCCCTGGTCGGTGAGGCCGATGGTGCGGGCTCGGCGGTCGCCGTCGTCGACGGTGCGACGGACGAGGCCTGCGTCGACGAGCGCGCTGATCTGGCGGCTCGCGACGGAGAGGTCGACGCGCAGGTGCTGCGCGATGCAGCCGATCTGCACGGGGCCGGTGACGTGGAGGTACCGGAGGATGCTGATGCTCGCCCGGGGCATGTCGACGGTCCGTGCGAGGAGACCGCCCATCTCGCGCTGTGCGCGCCCGAACGCCTCGAGCGCCCCGATGAGGTCGGTGACGGCGGGTGCGGACGGCTCGGGTCGGTTGCGGTCGCTCGTCGCGTCCGTCGTGGTGTGCTCCATGGGTCTCCTCCGGCGCTTCTCCTCCATCCTACGAACTTGCTTGCCGAATGCAAGTGTTAGCGAAAGAGAGAGCGCTCACACCGGGCCGCCCCACCCCCAGGGCGGCCCGGTGCGGCGCAGATCAGGTGCGGTCCTCCATGTCCTCGAGGTCACGAGAACGCGTCTCCTTGACCTTCGTGAGGACGAAGAAGAAGGACAGCAGGGCGAAAGCGCCGTACATGGCGTAGACGACCTCGAGTCCCAGGCCGGCAGCCATGGGTGGGAAGGAGACGGTGATCGAGAAGTTCGCCAGCCACTGGGCGGTCGCGGCGAGCGCGAGGGCGGACGCCCGGATGCGGTTGGGGAACATCTCGCCGAGGAGCACCCACACGACCGGGCCCCAGGACGCACCGAAGGAGATGACGAAGACGTTCGCCGCGACGAGGGCGATCGTGCCCCACGACCCGGGCAACGAGACGTCGTCACCGGTGCCGATGGCCTGCGTGAACGCGACCGCCATGGTGCCGAGCGCGATCGTCATGCCCACCGACCCGGCGAGCAGGAGCGGCTTGCGCCCGATCTTGTCGACGAGCGCGATCGCGATGAACGTCACGAGCACGTTGGTGATGGCGGTGATCGTCGAGACCGTGAACGAGTCCGCGTCGTCGAACCCGACGGAGCGCCACAACGTCGTCGAGTAGTAGAAGATCACGTTGATGCCCACGAACTGCTGGAACATCGACAGCAGGATGCCCACCCAGACGATGGGGAGCAGGCCGAAGCGCGGTCCACGCAGCGAGGACTGCTTCTCGAGCTTCGCGTCCTGCTCGACGGTGGCGCGGATCTGCTCGATCTTCTCGTCCACGTCGACCGGCCCGAGGACGGACCGCAGGACCGTCGTGGCCTCCTCGAGCTTTCCCTGGGCCACGAGGAAGCGCGGCGACTCCGGCACGGTGAGCGCCACCCACGCGTAGAGCGCAGACGGGATCACTGCGACGAGGAACATCCAGCGCCACGCCTCGAGGCCGAAGAGGCTGTCACCGAGCGCGATCGGCGTGCCGTCGGACACGGCCCCGGCCGTCGAGGCGAACAGCTGGTCGGAGAGCAGGGCGGCGAAGATGCCGAGCGTGATCGCGAGCTGCTGGAGCGACGCGAGCCGACCACGGATCGCGCTCGGAGAGATCTCGGCGATGTACGCGGGCGTGATCACCGACGCGATGCCGATGCCGATGCCGCCGACGATGCGCCAGAGGATGAGGTCCCACACGGCGAACGCGAAGCCCGACCCGATGGCGGACACGAGGAACATCAGCGCCCCGACGAGCATGACCCGCGGACGTCCCCACCGGTCGGCGAGCCTTCCGGCGTACCAGGCACCGAACGCGCAACCGAGCAGGGCGACGGCGACGGAGAAGCCGGTGAGGGTCGCGCTCAGCTCGAAGTCGGTCTCGATCGCGTCGACCGCCCCGTTGATCACGGAGCTGTCGAAACCGAAGAGGAAACCGCCGATCGCAGCTGCGACGGAGAGGGCTATCGCCTTGCGGTGCGCTGTTCGCGCCTCCGGGGTGAGGGGGGCTTCCTTGCCCGTGCCGTGAGCAGAACCGACCATCAGTGCCTCCTGTACGGGCCGCACGCGGCCTGGAGGGGTCGCGCGACGGCAAGTTGCGAGGCCGCCGATGTGCGCGTGGCGGAAGGCGCCCCCGGTCCTTCACACTGTAGCCATGAGCAACTCGATCGGCGCGGGCAGCGGAGCGACCCACGGCCCGGGCGGCGGTGGCCCGGCGGGCCCGCCCCGGCCCCGGCGCCCCGCGATGCTCAGCCCGCGTGAGGCGGACGAGATCCCCGGTGACATCGACCCTGGGCTCCGGGGTGAGATCGCCCACACCACGGCCGCCGCGATCGTCGACCGGGCGCGTGCGTCGGAAGACCCGGAGGTCGTCGAACGTCTCGTGCGCCTCGTCGAGGACGAGGGCCTCGACGTCGTCGCGGGTCTCTGGGCCGACAGCCCGGCCGAGACTCTTCCCGGCGCCCTGTGGCGCATGTACGTGCTGCGCGAGTGGGTCCGACGCGACCCCGCGACCGTCGCCGACCGCTACCGGCTGGGCCTCCACGCGGCTCCGGTGCCCAACGTCGTCGCGGGCGTCGTCACACCTCCCGGACCCGAGGACGTGCGGGACGTGGCCGACGCGGTGCTCTCCGGTGTCTTCGCAGGTGACCTCGCCGTCGCCCTCGAGCGGGCCGGCGCGTTCTGCCGCGTCCTCGCCACCGGCGCGGCCTTCGACGCCGACCACGTCGAGACCGTCGACGCCGTCCACGCGACGCGCATGACCCGCGGCGCGGCGTCGCTCGTCCGCACCGCGGAGGAGCTCGAGCACGCCGCAGGGCTCTGGCGTGCGGGCCGCCTCGACTGACGTCTCGCACCGGTCTGCCACCGGCCGCGACCCGTCTCCGCTACACAGATCGCGGCGTCGGCCGTAAACTGTTGACCGACGTCGGGCCACGGTAGCCCCGGGCTCCACATCAAGCCGCTACGAGCGGCCTTCGCGCCGACAGGCGCTCTGTGGTCCGGCGTCATCACATCCCTCGGTCGAGCCCCCCTTGCGCGTGCTCCCGGTGCCATTCCGCCCCACCCTCTGGGACCTGTGTCCCTGACCTTCGCCCGACCCTGTGCGTTCGGCCAGAGTTTGCCTGCAGGCCACCCCCGGAGTTGTGTGTTCACCAACCGGTGGCCCTACTCTTGGAACGATCACCTGATCAACCTCTCGCTGCCCCGCAGCACGCACGCGTGCTCACTGGCAGGGAACCCCGCTTCCCCCCACCGGAGCCTGCTGTGCGCCTGCGCCTCACCCCGCGCGATACCTCGTTCTTCGACCTTCTCGCAGCGTCCGCCGATCACCTGGTGACCGGCGCGAACCTGCTGAGCGAGCTCCTCGGAGCCGACCGGCCGGGCCGCAAGGCGATCGCCAAGAAGCTCGTCGAGGCAGAGCACGCGGCGGACGACGCGACGCACACGATCATGCGCCGGCTGAACTCGACGTTCGTCACCCCGTTCGACCGAGACGACATCTCCGGGCTGGCCTCCGCGCTGGACGACTGCATGGACCACATGGAGGAGGCCGGCGACCTCATCGTGCTCTACCGGCTCGACGAGCTGCCCGCCCGCGTGTCCGACCAGATCCAGGTGCTCCAGCGCTGCGCCGAGCTCACCGCAGCCGCCATGCCGCACCTGCGCTCGATGGGCGACCTCACCGAGTACTGGGTCGAGGTCAACAGCCTCGAGAACCAGGCCGACAAGATCCACCGCAAGCTCCTCGCGCAGCTCTTCGACGAGATCTCCGACCCGATCCTCCTCATGAAGCTCAAGGAGGTCGTCGAGACGCTCGAGGCCGCAGCCGACGCGTTCGAGACCGTCGCGAACATGGTCGAGACCATCGCGCTCAAAGAATCCTGACCCGCAGTGGAACTCGCGCTCGTCATTCTCGTCGTCGCGCTCGCACTGAGCTTTGACTACACGAACGGTTTCCACGACGCAGCCAACGCGATCGCGACCTCGGTCTCGACGCGCGCGCTGACGCCCCGGGCCGCCCTCATCATGGCCGCGGTCATGAACTTCACCGGGGCGCTGCTCGGGACCGAGGTGGCCGAGACGATCGCCACCTCGATCGTCAACCTCGACGGCGCCCCGTCGCACCAGGCGCTCGTCGTCGTGGTCTGCGCGCTCGTCGGAGCCATCACCTGGAACCTCATCACCTGGTGGTTCGGCCTGCCCTCGTCGTCGACCCACGCGCTCATCGGCGGGCTCGTCGGCGCCGGGCTGGCTGCCGGTCTCGGTGTCTACGGCTCGGCGATCGTCGACAAGGTCGTGCTGCCGATGATCGTCTCGCCGCTCGTCGGCTTCGGCCTCGCCTTCGCGGTCATGGTCGGCGTCCTGTGGATCTTCCGCAGCGCCTCACCGAGCAAGACCACCCGACGGTTCCGGATCGCACAGACGGCCTCCGCCGCCGCGATGGCCCTCGGGCACGGCCTCCAGGACGCCCAGAAGACGATGGGTGTCATCTTCATGGCGCTGCTCACCGTCGGCTGGGCCGACCGCGACGAGGGCATCCCCCTCTGGGTCAAGCTGTCCGCCGCCGCGGCGATCTCCCTCGGGACGTACTCCGGCGGCTGGCGCATCATGCGCACCCTCGGTCGCAAGATCATCGAGCTCGACCCCGCCCGCGGGTTCGTGGCGGAGTCCGTCGCGGCGGTCGTCCTCTACGTCAACGCGTTCGTCCTCCACGCACCGGTGTCCACGACGCACACGATCACGTCCGCGATCATGGGCGTCGGCGCGACCAAGCGGCTCTCCGCCGTGCGCTGGGGCGTCGCGAAGAGCATCGGCATCGCCTGGGTGCTCACCATCCCGGCGGCCGCCGCCGTCGCCGCGCTGATGTTCTTCATCCTCCACCCGATCCTCGGCTGAGCAGCCGCTGACCGACCGCTGGCCGACCGGTGCCGACGGGTCGCCGCGCTACTCGAAGCGGTCCGGGTCGCCGAGCCCGCGCCGCACGACCTCCGGGGCGCCGCTCGACCAGTCGACGACCGTCGTCGGCTCCGTGCCGCAGTCGCCGCCGTCCACGATCGCGTCGAGGACGTGGTCGAGCTCTTCCTTGATCTGCCAGCCGTCCGTCAGCGGCGACTCGGCGCCGGGGTGCACGAGGGTGCTCGAGAGCAGGGGGCCGCCGAGCTCACGCACGAGGGCGAGCGCGACCGGGTGGTCCGGGATCCGCACGCCCACCGTCTTCTTCTTCGCGTGCGCGAAGCGCCGCGGCACCTCCTTCGTCGCAGGCAGGATGAAGGTGTACGCGCCGGGCGTCGCGGCCTTGATGGCTCGGAACGCCGAGTTGTCCAGCTGGACGAACTGCCCGAGCTGCGCGAAGTCGGCGCACACCAGCGTGAAGTGGTGCTTGTCGTCGAGGCGCCGGATCGCACGGATCCGGTCGGCACCCGTATGGCTGTCGAGCGAGCAGCCGAACGCGTAGGACGAGTCGGTCGGGTACGCCACGAGCGCGTCGTCACGCAGCATCTGGGTCACCTGGGCGATGACACGTGCCTGCGGGTTCTGCGGGTGGACGTCGAAGTATCGGGCCATGAGCACGAGCGTAGGCCCGCACGGGTGCGGTGCGCAGCCTCAGGCGCGAACTCAGTAGGTGAAGACCTGCACCCGGTCGCGCAGGTCCGTGGACAGCTGCGCGAGCTCCGCGATGGAGACCCCGACCTGGGACAGGACCGTCGACGTGCTCGCCGCGGAGTCCGCCACCCCGACGATGTTCGAGGCGATCTCGGCCGATCCCGTCGCGGCCTCGCTCACCGACCGTGACATCTCGTTCGTCGTCGCGGTCTGCTCCTCGACGGCGCTCGCGATCGTCATCTGGTAGTCGTTGATGCTCGCGATGATCGCCGCGATCTCCTCGATCGCGACGACGGCACCGGCCGTGTCCGCCTGGATGGCCTCCACCCGGCGAGCGATGTCGTCCGTGGCGCCGGCTGTCTCCCGGGCCAGCTCCTTGACCTCGCCGGCCACGACCGCGAAGCCCTTGCCCGCCTCGCCCGCGCGCGCCGCCTCGATCGTCGCGTTGAGCGCGAGCAGGTTCGTCTGCTCCGCGATCGACGTGATCGCCTTGACCACGGTGCCGATCTCCGCCGACGACGTCCCCAGCTGGGCGATCGTCGCGTTCGTCGCCTCGGCGACGCCGGTGGCCTGGCTCGCGACCCGTGCCGCCTGGTTCGCGTTCTCCGCGATCTCCCGGATCGAGGCACCCATCTCCTCCGCGCCGGCGGCGACGGTCTGGACGTTGCGGCTGACCTGCTCGGCCGCCGACGCGACGACGCCCGCCTGCGTGCTCGTCGCGTCCGACCCGCCGGCGACCTGGGTGTTCGCTGCCGACAGCTCCTCGGCGGCGGCGGCGACGGTGTTCGCCGTCGTGACGACGCCGGCGACGAGGGTGCGCAGCTTGCCCTGCGCCGTCCGCAGCGCCTCGGCCATCCGACCGAGCTCGTCGCGGGACTCGAGACCGGACGCCCGTGTGAGGTCCCCGTCACCGAGGGCCTCGATCGTCCCTTGCACGCGGCCGAGGTCGTGCACGAGACGGCGCAGGACGAGGACGACCGCGGCACCGGCCAGGAGGATCCCGAGCGCACCGGTGACGATCATCGTCACCGTCGAGCTGCGTGCGTCCTCGTGGGTCGACGTGATGGACGCCGCGGCGCTCGCGCTCACCGAGTCGATGAGGGCCTGGAGCGCGTCGGAGACCTCCGACGTCAGCGGGCGGACCGTCTCGACGTACGCGTCGTGGTACGCCGTCGAACCCTCCTCGACGACGGGCTCGATCTCGACGAACGCCGCCTGGTAGCGCGCGTACGCATCCTGCAGGTCTGCGTAGGCCGCGTCGTCGAGGACGTACGGCGCGTAGCCGGCGATGTTGTCGAGAGCGTCCGCGTCGAAGCCGGACATGTCCTCGAGGATCGAGGCGCGGTTCTCCGGCAGGACCATCCCGTACTCGAGGACGCGTGCGCGGCTCGCCTGGAACCATCGCTGCATGTTGACGAGGTACGTCTGCGGTTCGATCGACGTCCGGTTCAGCTGCGCGGCCCCGTCGTCGAGCCCCTTGATCCGGGTGGCGCCCAGCGTCGTGACCGTCGCGGTGACGAGGACGAGGATCGCCAGCGCCGCGCCGACACGCACGCTCACCGGGAGGTCCGAGACACGGCGCCGTCCGGTCTGCGGTGCGTGGGTGTCCTTCGGGGCGTGCGCTGGCGTGCTCATGGGAGGTCCTGTCGTGGAGGAGCGACCGGCACGGCGGCACGCGAGGTGACGCCGCCCCGGTGAGGTCTGCTCTCCCGATCGGTCTGCACGCCTCGCCCGTGAGGTTTCCGTGCGGGTGCATCCGCGCCGGAGCTCCCGGCCTCCTCAGTGCAGAGGCGGCAGCACCCGCTCCACGCCGACGACCCGCGGGCCGCGCGAGCTCTGCGTCACGTGCGTCACGAGGGCCTCGCCCGGGCTGAGGAACGGGTCCTTCGTCGGCAGCGCGCTCGCGACCGGCCGGCGCGAGTGCTGGCCGAGGACGTCGAGGACGGTCGGCAGCACCGGCCGGTGGGTGCACAGCACCGACGGCGTCCCGGACTCCAGGAGCGCCCGCACCACCGCAGCCACACGGCCGGGGGAGCGTTCGTGCTCCGCCTCCGTCAGATGGTCGCTCGTGAACGAGTCGATCTCCGCCGCGTGGGCGTACGGGCTGATGGTGTCGGCACAGCGGCGCCACCGGCTGGTGACGATGGCATCGACACCGAAGGCCGCGATCACGGGGACGAGCGCGACCGACTGGGCGTGGCCCGTCGGGGTCAGCGGGCGGCCCTGCTCGTCGCCGTGCCACGCGCTGCGGGCGAGCGCCTTGCCATGGCGTGCGATGACGAGCGCTTCCGTGTGCAGCCGCCCCTTCGAGTGCTCCTCGACGAGGGCGTCGAGCGGGATGCGGTCGGCCCGGCGGGTCAGCTTGTCAGCCGCCTTGTCCACGGGCATCCAGCGCATGTCGTCGATCTCGGTGGGGGACACCGGCGACACGGGGGCACGAGCGAGGAGCGCAGCCGAGTCGGACGGCAGGCGCCGGGCAGCCCAGTAGCGGACACGCTTCACGCGGCCCTCCGGGGTGAGGTACTGCAGGCCGGGCAGCGGGACGCCGAGCACGACGGCTCGGCCCGTCTCCTCGGCGACCTCCCGGACGGCCGCGGTCGGCAGCGTCTCACCGGGATCGAGCTTGCCCTTGGGCCACGACCAGTCGTCGTAGTGCGGGCGGTGGATGAGCTGGACCTCGAGCGCTCCCTTGTGCATGCGCCACACGAGAGCGCCCGCCGACTCGATGACCGGCAGCTCGCTCGCCAGGTGGGCGCTCACCCCGGTCGTGCCGTGCACGCGAAAACCCGTGTCGGCGGGAGGGGTCGACGTCACCGTCCGAGGCTCAGTCGTCGACGCTGCCGGGAGATGAGGACTTCCTGGTGGTCGCTCAGCGGCTCGCCGTCGGCCGTGAGGTGGTGCCGGGTCCACGTGCCGTCCGCGCCGAGGTGCCACGACGACGTGGTGCTGTCCATCGAGTGGTCGATGAGCGCGACGAGCCCGTTGATCTGAGCCTCGTCCGTCAGCCGGATGAGCGTCTCCACCCGCCGGTCGAGGTTGCGGTGCATGAGGTCCGCCGAACCGATGAACACCTCCGGCCCCGTCTCGGGTCCCTCACCGATCGCCGGGCCGGACGCGTTCGCGAACGCGAAGATGCGGGAGTGCTCGAGGAACCGGCCGAGGATCGACCGGACGCGGATGGTCTCGCTGAGCCCGGGGATGCCCGGACGGACCGCGCAGATCCCACGGATGACGAGGTCGACCGGCACGCCGGACTGCGACGCCCGGTAGAGCGCGTCGATGACAGCCTCGTCGACCATCGAGTTGACCTTGATCTTGATCCACGACGGCTTGCCCTCGCGGGCCGCCGCCGCCTCACGGTCGATGCGCTCGACGAGGCCGGAGCGCACCGAGCGCGGCGCCACGAGGAGCCGGTGGAAGCGCGACTGGGGCGCGTAGCCGCTCAGCTGGTTGAACAGTCGCGTGAGGTCCTGGCCCACGTCGGAGTCGGCGGTGAGCAGGCCGAGGTCCGTGTACAGGCGCGCGGTCTTCGGGTTGTAGTTCCCGGTCCCGACGTGGCAGTAGCGCCGCAGCCCGTCCGGCTCTTGGCGCACCACGAGCGAGAGCTTGCAGTGCGTCTTGAGGCCGACGATCCCGTAGACGACGTGCACGCCGGCCTGCTCGAGCTTGCGCGCCCACGAGATGTTGTTCTGCTCGTCGAAGCGCGCCTTGATCTCCACGAGCGCGAGGACCTGCTTGCCGGCGTCGGCCGCGTCGATGAGCGCGTCGACGATGGGGGAGTCCCCGGACGTTCGGTAGAGCGTCTGCTTGATCGCCAGGACGGCAGGGTCGGCAGCCGCCTGCTCGAGGAACGTCTGGACCGACGTCGAGAAGGAGTCGTACGGGTGGTGGAGGAGGACGTCCCGCTCGCGGATCGCCGCGAAGATGTCCGTGGGGCTGGCGCTCTCCACCTCGGCGAGGAACCGGTGGGTCGTCGGCACGAACCGCGGGTAGTGCAGGTCCGAGCGGTCGAGGTCGGCGATGAGGTTGAGGCCCGTGAGGTCGAGCGGCGCCGGGAGCGTGTAGACCTCGTCCTCGACGACGCCCAGCTCCCGGACGAGGAGCTGGCGGATCCGCGTGCTGATCCCCTCGGCGAGCTCGAGCCGCACGGGCGGGCCGAAGCGCCGACGCAGGAGCTCCTTCTCCATCGCCTTGAGGAGGTTCTCCGCGTCGTCCTCCTCGACCTCGACGTCCTCGTTCCTCGTCACACGGAAGGTGTGGTGCTCGAGCACCTCCATGCCGGGGAAGAGATGGTCGAGGTGGTGGCTGATGATGTCCTCGAGCGGCACGAACGAGGTGGGCCCCTTGTCCATCGCCTGGCTGCTCGGCGCGCTCGGGCGACCCTTCGCGTCGACCGCGATGAAGCGCGGCAGGAGGCCGGGCACCTTGACGCGTGCGAAGTGCTCCTTGTTCGTCGCCGGGTTGAGCACGAGGACGGACAGGTTGAGCGAGAGCCCCGAGATGTACGGGAACGGGTGCGCCGGGTCCACCGCGAGCGGGGTGAGCACGGGGAAGATCTGCTTGCGGAAGAACTTGTGCAGGCGTTCCTGCTCCTGGGTGGAGAGCTCCTCCCACCGCACGAGCGTGATGCCCTCGGCCGTCAGCGCCGGGTGGACCACGTCCTGGAACGCCCGCGCGTGACGCTCCATGAGGGTGTGCGCGTGCTTGCTGATCCCCTCGAGCATCTGTCGCGGGGTCCGGCCCGACGCCGACGTCACCGCGAGACCCGTCGCGATGCGTCGCTTGAGGCCCGCGACGCGGACCATGAAGAACTCGTCGAGGTTCGACGCGAAGATCGCGAGGTAGCGCACGCGCTCGAGCAGCGGCTGCGTGGCGTCCTCGCTGAGCTCGAGCACACGCTCGTTGAACGCGAGCCAGCTGAGCTCGCGGTCGCCGAAGCGGTCCGACGGCAGGTCCGGAAGGTCCTCGAACGACGTCGTGACCGGCAGGTCCTCCTCGCCGATGTGCTCGGCGATGTGCGCGGCGAGCTCCGGATCGAGGCGGCGCCGCGCGGCGTCGGTCGTCGTCGAGGCAGGGTCGGTGCCGCGGTGGGCGGTCGTGGTCGATTCGCTCATAGGGTCATCGTGACATCACTCGGTGAACTTTGGGTGCGCCGGCCACGGAGGAGGGTCACGCGTCGGGGCCGAGCTGGACGTCCGTGGACGCCACGACGAAGCCGGCGCGCTCGTACGTGCGCACCGCGATCGTGTTCTCCCGACCGGTGTAGAGCTCGGCGGTGTCGAGACCGAGCGCCGTGAGGCGCTCGAGCCCCGCACGTGTGAGCGTGGTCCCGAGACCGGTGCCCTGCGCCGCGGGGTCGACGCCCACGGCATAGACCTCGCCGACGTGCTCGCCCGCGGGCTGCTCGCTGTCCGGGAGGACCTTGAGCCAGCAGAAGCCGACGACCTCGTCGCCGCGCACCGCGAGGACGAACGACTCCGCGTCGAACCAGCTCTCCCGCTGGCGGGCCTGGAGGTCGGCGAGCGTCATGCGGCCCTGCTCGGGGTGGTCGGCGAACGCGCGGGCGTTGACCGCGAGCCATGCCTCGTCGTCCGTCCCCGGGTGGAACGTGCGCAGCGTCACGCCTGCCGGGACGGTGACGGGTTCCGGGGTGCGCGACCGCAGGTCGAGCGTCATCCGCAGGAGCTCGCGGACCACGACGTAGCCGTTCGCTGCGGCGAGGCGCCGGGCCGCCGGAAGGTCGCCGTGAGCCCAGAGCCGGAGGGCGAGGCCGTGCTCGCCCGCGACAGCCCGGGCGTGCGCGGCGAGCGCCGTGCCGACGCCGTGGCACCGCGCGAACGGGTGGACGACGAGCTCCGTGGAGGCGACCTCCGGCGAGCCGAGGTCGATCTGGGCGTAGCCCGCGAGGTCGTCGGCCGCGCGCACGAGCAGGTGCTCGACGGTCGCGTGGCTGTCGGTGAGCCACAGCAGCGGCTGCTCGGAGAGCGGCGCCGTCCCGTCGACGTGCTCCGCGGCGCGGGCCAGCCGGTGGACCGCATCGGCGTCGGCCTGGTCCAGCGGTCCTACGACGACGTCGATCTCTGCATCATCCACGCGCTGATTCCATCACGGTTCCTCGGCGCAGGCAGAGGCTGGGCTGCGACAGGCGGGTGATCTCCGCCGGAGCCTCAGCCGCCGAGGACGCCCAGGAGTCCCGACACGATGAAGTAGGCGCCGATCGCGGCCCCGATGCCCCAGAGCACCTTGGTGCGCGTGGCGACGCCCTCGGGGGCGTCGTCCTCCGGAGCGTCGGTGGAGTCGTCGTCGCGTGCGTTCGGTGCGTCAGGAGCCATGCGTCTCATCGTAGGCGGCGCTGCGGCGCCGCGACCCCAGGCCCGTCCCATGCCCACAGGGTGCGCACAGGGTGGTCCTACCTCCGTGCCAGGCACGCCCGCCACGGTAGCCGCATGACCCGACGCAGACGCATGCTCATCAACGGCGCCCTCGTGGCAGCGCTCGTCCTCACCGCCGGCGGCACCTGGTGGTTCCTGCGCCCCGCCGAGGCCGCGACGCCGGCCGACGGGCAGAGCGTGCGCTCCGCGACCGCGGGCGTGGCCACCGTCACGACGACCATCGCCGCGCAGGGCACCATCCAGTCCGCCGCCGTCACGGACGTGTCCTTCGGGACGTCGGGGACCCTCGCGACCGTGGACGTCGCCGTCGGCACCGTCGTCGAGGCGGGAACCGTGCTCGGCACGCTCGACCCGTCGACCGCCGCGTCCGCCGTCACCGCTGCCGAGGCCGAGGTCGACGCAGCGAGCGCCGCGGTCACCACCGCCTCGCTCCAGGTCACCTCGGCGAACGAGAACCTCACCGAGGCGCAGACCGCGCTCGCGGAGACCGAGGCGGCCGAAGCAGCCGAGGCCTCAGGGGCGAGCACGGCGACAGGGACGGCCGGCGGTGGGAGCGCGTCGGGCAGCGCCTCCCAGGTGACGAGCGCCCGTGCGCAGGTCTCGACGGCGAAGGCGTCGCTCACGAAGGCTCAGGGCGACCTCACGACCGCCGAGACCGCCTTGGCCGACGCGCAGGCGGCGACGACCCTGACGACCCTCGTCGCACCGGTGGCGGGAACGGTGACGGCCGTGAGCGGCGCCGTCGGTGACACGGTGAGCGCCGGGACCACCGGGGCCGCGTCCACCGGGTCGACCTCGGCAGAGACGGGTGCGGCGACGGGCACCACGGGCACCACGGGGACCACGGCGACGAGCGGGTCCTCGGCGTTCGTGACGATCTCCTCGACCACGAGCCTGCAGGTCACCGCGTCCTTCGACGAGGCGGACGCGGCGCAGCTCGTCGTCGGGCAGAGGGCCGACGTGACGTTCCCCGCGGTCGAGGGTGCCGCCGCCACGGCGACAGTGACCGCGATCGACCCGGTCGGCACCGCGACGAGCTCGGTCGTGACGTTCGGTGCGACGATCACGCTCGACGCGGCACCCGCGGGCGTCCGCCTCGGGCAGACCGCGAGCCTCACGGTGACGACCGCCGAGGCGGTCGACGTCCTCGCTGTACCGAGCCAGGCCGTCACTGTCGACCCGACGCCGAGCGCCGACGTGGCGACCACGGCCGACCCGGCAGCCGCCCCGACCGTGACGGGCACCGTCACGCTCCTCGCAGCGGACGGCACCCAGTCCGTGCAGGCGGTCACCGTCGGGGTCCAGGGCGACGCGACGACCGAGATCCTCACCGGCCTCACCGAGGGCGACACGGTCGTCATCTCGGTCGACACGGCCGTGGGCACCACCGAGACGACCCTGGAGACGGGCGGGTTCGGCGGCACCATGCCCTCCGGCGGCTTCCCGGGCGGGACCGTCCCGCAGATGGGCGGCACACGATGACCGCCGTCCTCGACGTCCGCGACGTGCGGCGCACCTACGGTCAGCCCGGCCACGAGGTCCGTGCGGTCGACGGCGTGAGCCTCGTCGTCGAGCCCGGGGACTACGTCGCGCTCATGGGGGCGTCCGGCTCCGGCAAGTCGACGATGATGAACATCCTCGGGTGCCTCGACGTGCCCACCTCGGGAACGTACCTCCTCGACGGCATCGACGTGTCGCACCTCAGCGAGCGCCAGCTCTCGGCGGTGCGCAACCGTCGGATCGGCTTCGTCTTCCAGTCGTTCAACCTCATCCCGCGGATGAGTGCCCGCGCCAACGTCGAGCTGCCGATGGCCTATGCCGGGGTGTCGCCCGCGGAGCGCCGGGCACGGTCCGAGGTCGCGCTCGCGCGCGTCGGCCTGACCGACCGGGCCGACCACGACCCGGACGAGCTCTCGGGCGGCCAGCAGCAGCGCGTCGCCGTCGCCCGCGCCCTCGTCAACGCCCCGCGCCTCATCCTCGCCGACGAGCCCACCGGCAACCTCGACTCGACGGCCACCCGCGAGGTCCTCGAGATCTTCGCCGAGCTCAACGCGTCCGGGCGCACCATCGTCCTCATCACCCACGAGGACGACGTCGCCGCGCAAGCCCACCGCACCGTCCGCATGCGCGACGGCGTCATCGTCTCCGACGAGCGCACCCGCGGGGCCCACCGGTGAACCCTCTCGAGATCGTCCGCTCGGCACTGCGGGGGATGGCTGCGAACGCGCTGCGCTCCTGCCTGACGCTGCTCGGGGTCCTCATCGGCGTCGGCTCGGTCATCCTCCTCGTGGGCGTCGGCAACGGGTCCGCGCAGGCGGTCGCCGAGCAGATCGGCTCCCTCGGCACCACGACGCTCACCGTGCGCGCGTCGAGCGGAGGCGGAGGCGGAGGCGGGGGCGGCGCAGGAGCGGGTGGCGGGGCAGGTGCAGGAGCGATCACGTCGCAGGCGCTCACCACCGAGGTCGCCGACACCCTCGCGAGCGCCGACGGGACCGACCACATCGACGCGGTCGTCCCCCAGGTGACCGGCTCCGGCGCCGTCACGTTCGGCACCGCCACGCTCACCGCCCAGCTCGTCGGGACCACACCCGGCTACTTCGACGCCACCGCGTCCGCCGTCGCCCAGGGGGTCGGCTTCACGGCCAACGACGAGGCCGAGGCCCGGCGCGTCGTCGTCCTCGGGGCCGAGGTCGCCGAGACGCTCTTCGGCGACGGCGACCCCGTCGGGCAGACGGTCGTCATCGGCAGCACCCCGTACGTCGTCAACGGCGTCATGGCCGCCAAGGACTCCGCCGGCACGACGAGCACGAACGACCTCGTCCTCATGCCGCTCAGCCGGATGGAACAGTCCATCACCGGGTACGGCGACCTCTCGTCGATCGTCCTCACCGCGACGAGCGCCGAGGACGTCGAGACCGCACAGGTCGAGGCGACCCTCGTGCTCGACGCCGCCCTCGGCGTGGCCGTCGGGGACGACGCGCCGTACACGATCAGCAACCAGAGCCAGCTGCTCGCCGCCCAGGACTCCACGACGGAGACGTTCTCCGCGATGCTCGCCGCCGTCGCGGGCCTGTCGCTCGTCGTCGGCGGCATCGGCGTCACGAACATCATGCTCGTCACCGTGACCGAGCGGACCCGGGAGATCGGCATCCGCAAGGCCCTCGGGGCGACCCGGGGCGCGATCCTCGGGCAGTTCCTCCTCGAGGCGACGCTCCTCTCCGTGCTCGGCGGCGTGCTCGGCGTCCTCGCGGCGTTCGCCGGCAGCCACGTCTCGATCATGGGCGTCGAGCCCGTCATCGTCGGTTCCTCCGTGGTCCTCGCCCTCGCGGTCTCGCTCGGCATCGGCGTCGTGTTCGGCGGCTACCCCGCCGCGCGCGCCGCGACGATGCGCCCGGTCGACGCCCTGCGCCACGACTGAGCGCGAGCCACGTCACCACCTCACGGCCTTCTCTCACCGCACTGTTCAGCACCGATCGACACCCACGACAAGGACATCCCATGGACGACACCACGACGCACCCCACCACCCAGCCCGTGCCCGCGACCGACGGACGCAGCGCACCCGACGTCCTGGCGACCGAGCCCGCGACGCTCTCCGGCGACGGCACGCTCACCCTCACCCCGCGGCGCCGACCGAGCCTGACGACGGTCCTCGGCGGGGTCGTCGCCGGTGCTGCGCTGTTCGCCGGTGGCCTCCTCGTCGGCAACGCCATCGCGGGCGACGACACGGTCGCAGGGGGCACTGCGGACACTGCGGGCACGGCGGGAGCCGCAGGCATGCAGCGCCCCGACGGCACCGACGGCACGACCGCCGGGGGAGACCGGGCGGGAGGCTTCGCCGGTGGCATGACGGCCGGTGAGATCACCGCGACGGACGGGGGCACGCTCACCGTCACGGCCGAGGACGGCACGGTTACCACCGTGACGACGACCGACGACACCACGGTGACCGTGACCGACGAGTCCGACGTCGCCGCGCTCGAGGTCGGCGACACCGTGACCGTCGTCGGGGCGGCAGGAGACGACGAGTCGGTCGCGGCGACGGCCATCACCGAGGGCTCCGGTGGGCTGGGCGGCTTCGCCGGAGGGATCCCCGGCGGGGGCATGCCCGGCGGCGACGTGCCGGAGGACGCGCTGCCCGGCGGGGGTCAGTGACCCGAGGCGGAGGCCCGGCTAGACCTCGGTACCGGTGGCGTGCGCGTGCATCGCGCGCAGCTTGTCCACCGGTGCGAAGAAGGACGCGTGCTGCGGGTCGAAGTGGACGATCTGGATCCCCGCGTCCGTGAACTGCTCGAGCGCGCCGATCGCGGACGCGGTCGGGATGCCCAGGAGCTTGTCGGTGTCGCCGAGGTTGCGGGTGTCGGCGTACTCCTTGGCGCGCTGCGGCGTGGTGAACGCGATGATCGCCGGCCCGGAGGCGCTCTGCTCGGCGTAGGGCTTCATCTGCGCGCCCTCGCCGCGGGGGATGAAGAACCAGTGCTCGAGCGCGAACACCGCCTGCCACAGCGCGGCCTGCGTGGGCACGTCGCTCATGTGCTCCCGCGCGCTCACCGCGAGCAGGTCGATCTCCGTCTCAGGAGCCGGCGGAGGCTGCTGTGCTCGCGTCAGTGCCGCGGCGAAGTCGCGGGCGAGGGTCCGGACGATCCCGGGCGGCGCGCCGAAGGGCACCTGGCCGGGGTTGAAGACGAGCAGCTCGATGCCGGCGCTCTCGAGCTGGTCGGCAGCGCCGAGCATCTCCTCCGGTGGGGAGGCGAACACACGCTCGGCACCGCCGTGCCCGTCCTGTGCGAACTCCGTCGCGCGGCCGACGTCCGTGAAGACGGGGATCGCCAGCTGGCCGTTGACGTCCACGGCTGCGGGGCGCATCTCCTCCGACGCGTCGCGGACGAAGTACCACCGCTCCAGCGGGAGGATCGTGCGCCAGAGCGCACCCCACCGCTGGCTGGCCGCGGCCTCGTCCGGTGCCTCGACGGCCTGCCGGGCGAGGTCGTCGACCTCGCCCGGTGACGGGGCGCCCGGGTCCGGCGCCCCGGGGGTGCCGGGGATGCCGCCCGTCGGTGCAGACGGGCCCACCTCCGGTGCGTCGAGGGCGGACAGGTCGGGCAGGGCGGTGGGATCGGTCACTCCAGCATCATCCCTCAGACGAGCCCGTGGGCTTGGACAGTCCGGTCGCGATGAGATCCATCACCGAGGAGTCGGCGAGCGTCGTCGCGTCCCCGACGGCACGGTTCTCCGCCACGTCGCGCAGGAGGCGCCGCATGATCTTCCCCGAGCGTGTCTTGGGGAGCTCGGCGACCACGAGGATCGTGCGCGGCTTGGCGATCGGCCCGATCTGCTTCGCGACGTGGTCGCGCAGCTGCGCCTGCACGTCCGCCTGGACGGCGCCCTCGGCGAACTCCGAGCGGAGGATGACGAAGGCGACGACGGCCTGGCCGGTCATCTCGTCCGAGGCCCCGACGACGGCGGCCTCGGCGACGGTCGGGTGCGACACGAGCGCGGACTCGATCTCCGTGGTCGACAAGCGGTGTCCCGAGACGTTCATGACGTCGTCCACCCGGCCGAGCAGCCAGATGTCGCCGTCCTCGTCTTTCTTGGCACCGTCGCCGGCGAAGTAGATGTTCTTGAAGCGCGACCAGTACGTGTCCTTGAAGCGCTCGAGGTCGCCCCAGATGCCGCGGAGCATCGCGGGCCACGGCTCGGTGAGGACGAGGTATCCGCCGCCGCCGTCCGGCACGGGGTGCGCGTCGTCGTCGACGACGTCCGCCGAGATACCCGGGAGCGGCGTCTGGGCCGAACCCGGCTTGGCAGCGGTGACGCCGGGGAGCGGCGAGATCATGATCGCGCCGGTCTCCGTCTGCCACCACGTGTCGACGATCGGGGTGCGGTCCCCGCCGACGACGCGCCGGTACCACATCCAGGCCTCGGGGTTGATGGGTTCCCCGACCGATCCGAGCACGCGCAGGCTCGTGAGGTCGAAACCGTTCGGGATCTCCTCGCCCCACTTCATGCACGTGCGGATCGCGGTCGGTGCCGTGTAGAGGATGGTCACCTTGTACTTCTCGATGATCTCCCACCAGCGGCCCTTGTGCGGGGAGTCGGGTGTGCCCTCGTAGACGACCTGGGTGGCGCCGTTGAGCAGCGGTCCGTAGACGACGTAGCTGTGGCCGGTGACCCAGCCGACGTCGGCCGTGCACCAGTAGACGTCCGTCTCGGGCTTGAGGTCGAAGACGTTCCGGTGTGTGAAGGCCGTCTGCGTGAGGTACCCGCCGGTCGTGTGGAGGATGCCCTTGGGCTTCCCGGTCGTGCCGGACGTGTAGAGGATGAACAGCGGGTGCTCGGCCTCGACCCACACGGGCGTGTGCAGGACGTCGGCGGACTCGAGGGCCTCGTGCCACCAGATGTCCCGGCCCTCGGTCCAGTCCACGTCCTGGCCGGTGCGCTGCACGACGAGGACGTGCTGGACCGACGTGACGGCGGCGCCCTCCTTCGCGGCGAGCGCCTCGTCGACCGCGGGCTTGAGCGCGGTCGCGGAGCCGCGGCGGTACCCGCCGTCGGCGGTGATGACCACCTTCGCCTCGGCGTCGGCGATGCGGCTGCGGAGCGCGTCGGCGGAGAAACCGCCGAAGACCACGGAGTGGGGAGCGCCGACGCGCGCGCAGGCGAGCATCGCCACGACGGCCTCGACGACCATGGGCATGTAGATGACGACGCGGTCCCCGGACACGACGCCGAGCGACGCGAGCACGTTCGCGGCGCGCGACGTCTCCCGCTGCAGGTCGGAGTACGTCAGGGTGCGGGTGTCGCCCGGCTCGCCCTCGAAGTGGATCGCGACCCGGTCGCCGCGTCCTTCGGCGACGTGCCGGTCCACAGCGTTGTACGCCGCGTTCAGGGTGCCGTCAGCGAACCACCGGGCCACGGGGGCACCGGACCAGTCGAGCGTCTCGGTGAACGGGGTCTTCCACGTCACGAGGTCCCGAGCCTGCTCGGCCCAGAACTCGACGGGGTCGGCTGCCGCCCGCCCGTACATGTCGGCCGTCGCGTTCGCCTGGGCGGCGAACTCCTCGCTCGGTGGGAAGGACCGGGACTCGTGGAGCAGGTTCTCGAGACCCTGGTTGTCCTCTGACGCAGCTTCTTCTGGCACGACTACCTCCGGTGCGCATCGACTCTGGTGCGGGTGACGTTGTCAGCAGCGAGTGTAGTGGCGGGTCGGTCGGCTGTGCCCGAGATGTCCGCGACTGACAGTGCGCAGCGAAGTGGCTGCGCCCCAGGGGAGGGCGCAGCCACGGTCTCGACGGGCCGGTCGTGGCCGGGCCGCCGGGTCAGGTGTCAGCTCGCGGTGCAGGTGACTGCGGGGGCGCTCGACGGGGCCGCGCCCGAGCCGATGAAGCCGAGCGTCGTGGAGCCGGCAGCGGCGAGAGAGCCGTTCCACGCCTCGTTCGTCGCGGTGACCGTCGAGCCGGAGACGGTGGCCTTGCCACCCCAGGACTGCGTCACGCTCGTGCCCGAGGGATACGTCCAGGAGACCGTCCAGCCGCTGATGGCGGCAGACCCGGCGGTGACGGTCACCTGGCCCTGGAACCCGCTCTGCCAGGAGCCCACGGTCGAGTGTGTCGCGGTGCACGCGCCGGCCGGCGGGTCGGTCGGGGGATCCGTGGGAGGGTCGGTCGGGTCGGTCGTGGGCTCGGGGTCGGGCGTCGTGCCGCCGAAGATCGACGCCGTCGTCGACGTGGCCTGGATGCCGTCCGGGCCGTTGAACAGCCGCTCCCCCCAGGGGCTCAGGGCATCCTTGTCGAAACCGGTCGCGAGGTCGAGGTACTCGACGCCGCCGCCGTTGCCGCTCCACGACCACCCGAGGTAGCCGATGTCGAGGCGGTCGGCCTCGGCGAGGATGGTGTCCTCGTCGACGTCGCCGTCCGAGTGGTAGTCGCCGAACTCGCCGACGATGAGCGGCAGGTTCTTCGAGCGGAACGCCTCGAGGTACGCCGTCACGGTGCTGCCCTGGGCGTAGACGCCGTACATGTGGACGGAGAAGACGGTGTCGCCGAGGGGGTCGGCGGCGTAGATCTGGGCGGCGCTGTCGCGCATCAGGCCCGCCCAGTCCTGGCCCCACGCGGGGGCGTCGACGACGATCGTGTGCGTGAGGCCCGCGTCGCGCAGCCGGGTGATCGCCGCGATGGTGTCGGTGGCGTAGGAGGCGTTGACGGCGGCGTCGTTCCCGTAGGGCTCGTTGCCGATGTTGACCAGGACGTAGTCCTCCTGGCCCACGAGGGCGTCCTTGATGGAGATCCAGTAGTCGACCGCGTCGTCGAGGGTGGCCGCGCCGGCCTGCTCGCCGTACCCGGTGGTGTCGTGGACCTCGAGGACCGAGATGAGCTCTGCCTGCTTGGCGAGCCTGATGACGTTCGCGACGTCGGCGGTGTCGTTGCGCGTCCACCGGTCGCCGCTCGACAGGACGGTGCGCACGGAGTTCGCGCCGAGCGACGCGATGTCGGCGAAGGACTGGGTCTGGCTCGCGTACCAGGTGTGGGCGTGGTTGACGCCGCGGAGCACGAGCTCGGTGCCGTCCGCCTCGTAGATGCGGCCGTCCTGGACGTGGATGCCGTCGTCCTCGGCGGCCTGGGCCGGGGCAGAGAGCGGGAGCAGCAGGGCGGCCGCGGCGAGCGCGGCGACGACTCCTGTCAGACGTCTCGTGACGTGCATGGGTGGACTCCTCGTCGTCGGTGTCGGGAGAGCCGGGACGTCGGTGTGCCGATCTCCACCGCAGGTCTATCAGCGCGCGCGGCGCCGGGTCGACGGCCTAAACGATTCGGACGAGACTTTGTGAAGCAGCTGAAGGAAGTGTGTCAGCGGACGGAGACGCTCTCAGGAGCGGCGACCGGAGCGGAGGCCGCGACGAGCTCCGGGGTGCGCGGGCGCAACGGACCGGCGATGACGGCGTAGCCGAGGCCGACGATGAGTCCTCCGCCGACGAGGTTCCCCAGCCCGACGACGCTCATGTTGCGGGCGAAGTCGGCCCAGGATGCTTCCGGCAGGCCCCCGACGAGGCCGAGGCCGAACGTCGTCATGTTGGCCACGACGTGCTCGAAACCGGAGGTGATGAAGGCCAGCAGGCACCAGAAGATGACGATGAGCTTCGCGACCTCGGACGTGAGGCGGACGGCCGACCAGATGGCGAGGCACACGAGGACGTTGCAGAGGATCGCGCGGAAGAAGAGCTCGCTCGTCGGCTCGTCGGCCTTCGCGGTGAGCATCCCGGCGAGCATGTCGCCGCCCGGCGTCCCCGGCGCGAGGATCCCCGAGAAGTGCACGAGGGTCGCGAAGGCGAAGGACCCGGCGATGTTCGCGACGAAGCAGAACGCGAGAGTCGCCCCGCCCTGCACCCAGGTGATGCTGCCGCGGACCGCGCCCTGCGTGAGCGTCATCATGTTCGAGGTCACGAGCTCCCCGCCCGCCACGACGACGAGAGTGAGCGCGACGCCGAAGACGAGACCGGAGACGAGCTTGGTCGCGGCCGAGCCCTCCGCCTTGAAGGGGCCGGCAGCGCTGACCATGAGGACGACCGCGACGCCGATGTACGACCCGGCGAGCATGGACTGGACGGCGTACGCGACAGGGCGACGGGTCGCGGCGACCTTCGTCACGGCGGCCGCGTGCTGGTAGTCGAGGGCTTCTGGGATCGTGAGCACCCCCCAAGCATCCGTGGCGGTACCGCCGAAGTCGTGGGACCAATGACCTCAGGCGTGCCCCTCGGCACCGCGGTGGGAATGGTCTGGTCGGTCCCGGCGTTGCCACCAGCCATGACGCTGCCTCTCCTCTTCGAGCCCCTGACCCTGCGCGGGCTGACGATCCCGAACCGGATCTGGCTCGCCCCGATGTGCCAGTACTCGTCGGCCGACGGGCTGCCGGACGCCTGGCACCTCGTGCACCTCGGTGCCCGCGCGCAGGGGGGCTTCGGTCTCCTGCTCACCGAGGCCGTGGCCGTGGTCCCGGAGGGCAGGATCACGCCGCAGGACGCCGGCATCTGGTCCGACGCCCACGTCGAGGCGTGGCGCCCGATCGTCGACTTCGTCCACGCCCAGGGTGCTGTCATCGGCACCCAGCTCGCGCACGCGGGCCGCAAGGCCTCGACCTTCCGACCGTGGGACGCCCGCCGCGGCACCGTCCCGGTCACCGGCGGCGGCTGGGAGACGGTCGGTCCGTCGGCCGACGCGTTCCCCGGCTACGCCGAGCCCCGCGCGATGACCGCCGCGGAGATCGCCGCGGTCCCCGGCCTCTTCGCCGACGCGGCCCGCCGCTCGCTCGACGCCGGCTTCGACGTGGTCGAGGTCCACGCCGCCCACGGCTACCTCCTCCACCAGTTCCTCTCGCCGCTCGCTAACCAGCGCACCGACTCCTACGGCGGCTCGCTCGAGAACCGGGCGCGGCTGCTCGTCGAGACGGTCGACGCCGTCCGCGCCGCCTGGCCCGACGACAAGCCGCTGTTCGTCCGCGTCTCCGCGACGGACTGGCGCCCCGACGGGCTGAGCGTCGACGACGTCGCCCACGTCGCGAAGATCCTCGGCGAGCGGGGAGCCGACCTCGTCGATGTCTCCTCCGGTGGGGTCGCCCCCGCCGAGATCGCCGTCGGTCCCGGCTACCAGGTGCCCGCCGCGCATGACGTCCGGGCCGGTTCCGGAGTGCGGGTGAGCGCCGTCGGCCTCATCACCGACGCCGCGCAGGCCGAGCAGATCCTCGCCGACGGCTCCGCCGACGCGATCATGCTCGGACGCGCCGCGCTGCGGGACCCGATGTGGCCGCTGCGCGCCGCCCACGAGCTGGGCCTACCGGCCGCCGAGGCGGGCTGGCCGTCGCAGTACGAGCGGGCGGCGCTGGGCTAGCCCGACAGCCAGGTCGAGGCGTGGCAGCGAGAGCTCGCTGCCGCCGGGCGCGCGCTCAGCTCACGTCGAAGCACAGGCAGAACGGGTGGCCCGCCGGGTCGGCGTAGACGCGGAAGCCTGCCGACTCGTCGGAGGCGTCCTTGTCGAGGCGGGTGGCGCCCAGCGCGAGGACCTGCGCCTCGGCGGCATCGATGTCGTCGACCCGCAGGTCGAGGTGGGACTGCTGCGGGTGCTCGGGGTCCGGCCACCGCGGCGGCCGGTGGTCGGGAGCGTGCTGGAACGACAGGGTCCAGCCCTGGCCGCTGTCGAGGTCGATCCACTCGCCGTCCTGGCGCATGCGAGCGAAGCCGAGCAGCTGCTCGTAGAAGCGGGCGAGGGTCTCGGTGTCGGCGGCGTCGAGGACCACGGACTCGAAGCGAGCGATCATGGGACAGTCCTATACCTCCCCGTCGAGGTGTGCCAGCCGTGGCACTCTTGCTGTGGCCGGACGCACGGAGCACCTCCATGCTGGACAGGCACCGGTACCGACGACGACACGAGGAGACCCCATGCGGGCGACGATCATCCACGGAGACCACGACGTCCGCGTCGAGCAGGTCCCGGACCCCGTCCTCGTCGAGCCGACGGACGCGATCGTCCGCGTCCTCCTCTCGTGCATCTGCGGCAGCGACCTCTGGCCCTACCGCAGCACGCGACCGCGCAAGAACGGCCCGTCGCCCATCGGTCACGAGTTCCTCGGGGTCGTCGAGGAGATCGGTGCCGACGTCCGCACCGTCCGCCCGGGCGACGTCGTCATCGCGCCGTTCATGTGGAGCGACGGCACCTGCCCGCACTGCGTGGCCGGCCTCCAGACGTCGTGCCTGCACGGCGGCGGGTGGGGCGAGAACGGGGTCGACGGCGGCCAGGGCGAGGCGGTGCGCTGCCCGCAGGCCGACGGCACCCTCGTGGTGGCACCCGTCGGCGAGGACGACGAGCGCCTGCCCGCGCTCCTCACGCTCTCCGACGTCATGGGCACCGGTCACCACGCCGCGCTCGCAGCTGGGGTGACGCAGGGCTCGCACGTCGCGGTCGTCGGTGACGGCGCGGTCGGTCTCTGCGGCGTGCTCGCAGCGCGGCGGCTCGGCGCGGAACGCATCACGCTGCTCGGCGGGCACGCGGACCGCGTCGCGGTCGGCCGCACCTTCGGCGCGACGGACGTCGTGGGCGAGCGTGGGGACGACGCGGTCGCGCGCGTCATGGAGATGACCGACGGGCTGGGCTTCTCGCACGTCATGGAGTGCGTCGGCATGCAGGCGTCGTGGGACACGGCCGTCGCGATCGCACGGCCGGGAGGGACGGTCGGCTACGTCGGCGTGCCGGCGGGGATGACGACCGGGCTCCCGCTCGGGTCGATGTTCGGTCGCAACGTCGGCGTCCGCGGGGGCATCGCACCCGTGCGCGCCTACCTCCCGGAGCTCCTGCAGGACGTGCTCGACGGGACGATCGACCCGTCACCGGTGTTCGACCTCCACCTGCCCCTCGACCAGGCGCCGGAGGGCTACGCGGCGATGGACGAGCGACGGGCGATCAAGGTGCTCCTGCGCCCGTGAGGCACTCGTCGCAGTGCGGCGTGCCGAGAGTCGACGGGATGGTGTCGGCCGCGGCGAGGAGCGCAGCGACCTTCTCCCGCAGCTGGCGCGGCCGGAAGGGCTTGCTGAGGTAGGCCTCGGCACCGCGAGAGCGTGCGCGCTCGACCTCGGTGGCGTGTGCGCTCGCGGAGATCATGAGGATGGGGATGTCGCGCGTGGAGGTGAGGTCGCGGAGGAACGCGGCCACGTCGAGGCCGTCGGCGTCCGGGAGGCCGATGTCGATGGTGACGAGATCGGGGAGGATCCTCGAGGCGAGGGCGATGCCCTCGCCGGCGGTGCTCGCGCCGTGCACGGTCATGCCGGCGCGGGCGAGGATCGTCTCGATGAGCGTGCGGATGTCGGCGTCGTCCTCGATGACGACGACGCTGGGCGAGACGGGCTGATGTCTTCCTGCATGCCCCGTGCGGGGCGAGCCGTTGTGCTGAGTCATTGACCTACCCTCGGTATGTGATTCCAGGTTCACCTACTTCGGGTCAGTCTGGGCACAACGGCCCGGGTGAAACACCCTAGATGTGTGTAGCGTCACAGGCTCGCTGCTGGCCAAGACGCCGTCCGGCAGCGATACGTCGGGCCGGCGGGCGGGGCGCAGACGGGTGGTCTACGCCTCCGCGAGTCCGTGGCCGATCGCGGCCAGGAGCTCTTCGACGGACGTGCTCCGCTCCGTCGCCGTGGCGTGCAGGACGGTGCTCGCGCCGCGGAGGAAGTACGCGAGGGCACCGAGGGCGCGCGTCGTGTCCGCCGCGACCTCGACGACGAGGGCCGCGTCGATGACGCTCGTGCTCGTGAGGGTCAGGGCCTCGTCGAGGGACTGCGCCAGCCGCAGCGCCCCGGGGAGGATCGCGAAGTCGGCGTCGGCGGAGCGCCGGCTCTCGGTGAGAGCGCCTTCCAGGGTGCCGTCGTACGCGCCGTGCCGCGCCGCGTCGGCTGCGAGCAGGTGCCAGAGGATCCGGCCCGCGGCGAGGGTGCACACCCGCTCGGCGAGGTCGAGCTCCATGAACTCCTCCGTGTACCCGTGGTTCGAGTCCGGGAGGAGGACGTAGCCGGTGAGCATCCCGAAGACGCGCCGCATGTGGTCGGCGTTGACGTTCAGGTCGAGTTCATCCATGGTCCGAGTATCCCGCCTGAGGGCTCAGGAGGGAGACCCTGCCCGTGCAGCGGCCTCGACGGCGGCGGCGACCACCGTGGTGACCTGCGGGTTGAACACGCTCGGGATGATGTACGTCGGGTTGAGCTCGTCCTCGTGGATGACGGACGCGAGGGCCTGCGCTGCCGCGAGCAGCAGGGTGTCCGTGACCCGGTGGGACTGCGCGTCGAGAAGTCCGCGGAACACGCCGGGGAAGGCGAGCACGTTGTTGATCTGGTTGGCGAAGTCGCTCCGACCTGTCCCGACGACCATCGCGTGCTGCGCGGCCTCGACGGGGTCCACCTCCGGGCGGGGGTTGGCGAGGGCGAAGACGATCGAGCGCTCGGCCATGGTCGCGACGTCGTCCGCCGTGATGACGTCCGGCGCTGAGACCCCGATGAACACGTCCGCTCCGGCGAGCGCGCCCCGGAGCGTCCCGGTGAGCCCGCGTGGGTTGGTGTTCTCGGCGACCCAGAGGAGCGAGGCGTCCAGACCGCTGCGCTCGACGCTGACCACGCCGGCGATGTCGGCGACGACCACGTCCCGGGCGCCGGCGGCCAGGAGGAGCTTGAGGACCGCGGTGCCGGCCGCGCCGGCGCCGGACAGGACGATGCGGACGTCGGCGAGGTCCTTGCCGACGACCTTGAGCGCGTTCGTCAGTGCGGCGAGAGCGACGATCGCCGTCCCGTGCTGGTCGTCGTGGAACACGGGGATGTCGAGCACGTCGCGCAGGCGGCGCTCGACCTCGAAGCAGCGGGGCGCGGAGATGTCCTCGAGGTTGATACCGGCGAAGACGGGAGCGATGGCCCGGACGGTCGCGACGATCTCGTCGACGTCGGTGGTGTCCAGCGCGATGGGGAACGCGTCGATGTCGGCGAAGCGCTTGAAGAGCGCCGCCTTGCCCTCCATGACGGGCAGCGACGCGAGCGGACCGATGTTGCCGAGGCCGAGCACGGCGGTCCCGTCGGTCACGACGGCGATGGTGTTGCGCTTGATGGTGAGGCGACGTGCGTCGTCGGGGTTGGCGGCGATCGCCTCGCAGACGCGAGCGACGCCGGGGGTGTAGATCATCGAGAGGTCGTCGCGGTTGCGGATGGGGACCTTCGACTCGATCTTCAGCTTGCCGCCGAGGTGGAGGAGGAACGTCCGGTCGCTCACGGGGCCGACGGTGACGCCCGGCAGGCCGCGGAGCCCGTCGACGATCGACGAGGCGTGCTCGTCGCCGCGCGTGGCGCACGTGACGTCGACGGTGATCCGCTCGTGGCCGGAGGCGGTGACGTCGAGGGCGGTGACGATCCCGCCGGTGTGCTCGATGAGCGTGGTCAGCTCGCTGACGGCGGTGGGGCGGGCCTCGACCTCGAGGCGGACGGTGATCGAGGAGGAGACGCTCGGCGTTGAGCTCATGCGGCCACCCTAGTGCGGGGGCGGCGTGCTCGCTGGGAGGCTGTCCGCCGGGGCGGGACGCTTGCGGGCAACGTACTGACGGCGCCCCGTGCGGGACGCCGTCAGGCCAGCTGGAGCGACCGGGTATCAAGCGTGCAGGTAGTTTGCTGCAACGGGTCTAGCCCGGTCAACAAGTCCGTGACGTGGACTGTTCGCGCGTGGGTTCCGGTCGCTCTGTGCTGTTGTGTCTTCCTTTGTACGCTCTTTCGGGCGGCTTGTGAAGGTGTCGCTGGGCCTCCGGGCGGGTGAAGCCGGGGGCGTCAGGCGAGGGTGCGTGCGGCGCGCCATGCACGCCAGGCGAGGAGCCCGCCGACGACGAGGGCGACCCCGCCGAGGATCGCGATCGCTGACCTGGTGCGGGACACGCGGCTGAGTGCGACGGGGCGGTCGAAGGTCAGGACCCCCCACCCCTTCTCGCCGGCGAGGCGCCGCAGGGTGCGGTCGGGGTTGACGGCGAAACCGTGCCCGACGACGCCGAGCATGGGGGCGTCGGTGATGGAGTCGGAGTAGGCGAAGGATCGGTCGAGGTCGTACCCGCGCTCGGCGGCGAGGGCGAGGATGGCTTCGGCCTTGTGCTCGCCGTAGGCGTAGAAGTCGATGAGACCGGTGTAGTGCCCGTCCTCGACCTGCATGTGGGAGGCGATGGCGTGGTCGGCGCCGAGCACCGCGGCGATCGGCTCGACGAGCTCGTACCCGGAGGCGGAGACGATGACGACGTCTCGACCGGCGGCGTGGTGCCACTCGATGAGCTCGACGGCCTCGGAGTACACGTAGGGGTCGATGTACTGGTGGAGGGTCTCGGCGACGATGGCGGAGACCTGCTCCACGGGCCATCCGGTCACCATCGAGCTGAGGTGGGCGCGCATGCGTTCGGTCTGGTCGGCGTCGGCGCTGCCCACCATGTAGAGGAAGTGGGCGTAGGCGCTGCGCAGGACGGCGCCCCGGCTGATGAGGCCACCGGCGTAGAACGGGCGCGAGAACGCGGCGGCGGACGACGTCGCGATGATCGTCTTGTCCAGGTCGAAGAACGCGGCCGTCGGGCTGTGGGCCTGGTCGGAGTTCACGCGCAGAGCCTAGCCCGGACTCGCCGACCCTTGAAGTGACCCAGGGCACACGTCTGTGACCTGGGGTGATAAAGATCGCTAGACAAGCGTGCTATTGAATCCTTAAGTACCGTCGACCAGTGACGAAGAGTCATGTGAGCGGCGCACGGTGCGCCCGACAGTCAGGAGCACGCCATGCTGGGATCCCCGCGCCGCCGCACGATCGGTGACCCCGTCGAGGTCCTCGAAGCCCGCGCCAACGTCGACGCCGTCACCGCGGTCGTCCGGACGCTCGCCGGGGCACGCACCACGACGGATGCCGTCCGACAGGCCCTCGACGTGGTCCGCGAGCAGTTCGGCTGGGCCTACGGCTCCTACTGGCGCATCGCTCCGGACGAACGGGTGCTCCGCTTCGCCCAGGAGTCCGGCGATGCCGGCGAGGACTTCCGCCAGGTCACGCTCACGGCATCCTTCGCCGAGGGCGTCGGGCTCAGCGGCCGTGCCTGGCGGACGAAGGACCTCGTCTTCGTCGCCGACCTCGGCGAGCTCACGGACTGCGTCCGCGCACCCGTCGCCCAGCGCGTCGGCGTCCGCAGCGGCATCTGCTTCCCGATCCTCGAGGACGGGGTCGTCACCGGCACGATGGACTTCTTCGCGACCGAGACCCTCACCCTGTCGACGCAGCGCCTCGACACCCTGCGTGCCATCGCCGTCCTCGTCTCGCAGACGATCGAGCGCTTCGCGTCCATGGATCGCCAGGCCGAGGCAGCCCAGGACGTCGCCGCGGTGAACGCCGTCCTCCGCGCCCTGTCGACCGCGACGGACCGCGAGCGCGCGCTCCGCGACGCGCTCGACACCATCCGGACAGGCTTCGGCTGGGGCTACGCGTCCTACTGGGCGATCGACGAGTCCGACGCCGCTCTCCACTTCGTCCAGGAGTCCGGGGACGCGGGCCCCGAGTTCCGTGCCGTCACGCAGTCCGCGTCCTTCGTCGAGGGCGTGGGGCTGTCCGGTCGCGCGTGGCGCTCGAAGGACATGGTCTTCGCCCCTGATCTCGGCGAGGTGACGGACTGTGTCCGCGCGCCCGTCGCGCAGCGCGCCGGCGTGAGGTCGGGCGTGTGCCTGCCGATCCTCGTCGAGGGCCGCGTGGTCGGCACGATGGACTTCTTCGCGACGACGACGCTCGTCCTGTCGGCCGGTCGCGAGGACGCGCTGCGCAACACCGCATTCCTCCTCGGCCAGGCCCTCGAGCGCCTCTCCGCTGCCGCCCGGCTCACGACGGCGGGCGACGAGCTCGTCGCGTCCATCAACGAGGTGGAGCGCAACGTGCTCGCCGCCGGCTCGGTCGCGCTCGACGGGCAACGGCTCGCCGACGACGCCCACGTCGAGGTCACCGGTCTCGGTGAGTCCAGCGCGCAGATCGGCGAGGTGGTCAAGGTCATCCAGCGCATCGCGGCCCAGACCAACCTCCTGGCCCTCAACGCGACGATCGAGGCCGCCCGGGCAGGGGAGTCGGGGCGCGGCTTCGCCGTCGTCGCGAAAGAGGTCAAGGACCTCGCCAACGAGACGGCACGCGCGACGACGGAGGTCGACACCAAGGTCCGCACCATCCAGGAGCAGGTCGAGCGCGTCGTCGGTGCGCTGACGGACATCCGTGGTGTCGTCGAACGGATCAACGAGACCCAGAACGTCATCGGCGGTGTCCTCACGGAGCAGGCGGCGGTGACGCGCGCGATCCTCAGCTGACCGGGGGCGCCGCCTCGAGGACTGCCCAGCCGTGGGGCGGCAGATGGACGGCGGCGTGATCGTCGACGGCGGCGTCGCCGGCGAGGAGCGTGCTCCGTGCCGGGAGAGCGGCCGAGGTCGGCTCGTCGGACGTGCTCAGGGCGACGACGACCGAGTCGGCGCCGCTGCGCGACGTGGACGTGTAGACGAGCAGCGTGTTCGTCACGCTGATCACCTCGGTCCGTGCCGTGCGGAGCCAGGCATGACGCCGCCGCAGCCCGATGAGCTCCTGGTGCAGCCGGAAGTCGGGTGACGCGCCCGGGTCGAGCGCCGCGGGTTCGGCGGGGAACGCCGGTCGGATCGCGTCGTCGCCGCCGGCGCGGTCCTCCTTGATCCCCTCGAAGCCGAGCTCGTCGCCCGCGTAGACGCACGGCGTCCCGGCGACCGTGAGCAGGACGGCGAGGGCGTGCGGGAGGTGACGCCGGTCGTCGAGACGGCTCGCGATGCGCGTGACGTCGTGGTTGCCGACGAACGTCAGGGGCACGAAGTCCTCGGCGAACGCGGCGTGGCGGCCGAGCGCGTGCGCGAGCTCGTGCGCGTTCGTGTCGTTGAGCGAGCTCCACACAGCCTTCCACAGCTCGTACTGCGTGACGGCGTCCATCCCGGACTCGCGCACGATCCCCGCATAGTCCCCGTGGATGACCTCGCCGACCACGTAGACGTCGGGGAGGGTCGCGCGGACCCGCTCGAGGACGGGCGCCCAGAAGGCGGGCGGCACGGCGTAGGCGGCGTCGAGGCGCCACCCGTCCGCCCCGCGGTCGAGCCAGTACTCCATGACCGACGCGACGTGGTCGGCCACCTCGGGGTTCTCATGGTTGAGTGCGACGAGGGCGGAGTGCCCCTCGAAGTCCTCGTGCTCGGCAGGGCCGCCGTCGTCCGGCCACCGGAGGCGGAACCATCCGGCGGCCGGTGAACCAGGCCCCTCGGCGAGGGCTGTGGTGAAGCGCTCGAAGCCCTGCCCCACGTGGTTGAACACACCGTCGAGGACGACGCGCAGCCCGCGCGCGTGCGCGGCCTCGAAGAGCGCGACGAGGTCGTGCTCGTCCCCGAGGCGCTCGTCGACGCGGAAGTAGTCGACCGTGTCGTAGCCGTGCGTCGACGACGCGAAGACCGGGCCGAGGAGGATGCCGGACGCACCGAGCGTCACCGCGTGGTCGAGCCAGGGCTCGAGCGCACCGAGCCGGTGGTGGACGCCGTCAGCGGTCGCCTCGGGCTCGGCCCCGAGGAAGCCGAGCGGGTAGACGTGCCACAGGACTGCATGCTCGATCCACGTCACGAAGACGCCCCTCTCATCGGCTCGCCCGGCGGCTCGCCGGACGCGACCGACACTACTGCTCATCCACAGGGTGGGGGCGCCGGCAGATCTCCACAGGCACTCCCGCCCGGCGCACGACGACAGCCCGCAACGGGCACCCTCGGCTCATGCCCGGACTCCCAGCAGAAGACCACGACGCGACCGTCGTCGGCGTCATCGGTGCGCGCGGCGGGACAGGGGCTTCCGTGCTCGCCGCCGCCGTCGCACGCCTCTCCGCCGCGGGCGGCGCGCACACCGCGCTCGTCGACGGCGACCTCACCGGAGGAGGCCTCGACGTCCTCCTCGGGATCGAGGACGAGGTCGGTCTGCGCTGGCCGGACCTCCACGCCGCGCGCGGCGAGGTCGGCGGCGACGAGCTCGCTGCGCTCCTCCCGACCTGGCGCGGAGCGCACGTCCTCAGCGCCGACCGGAGACGCCCCGAAGGTCTCGTGGGCGACGCCCCCGCCGACGTCGTCCGGGCGCTCGTCCAGGCGCACGAGCTCGTCGTCGTCGACCTCTCCCGCCACCACCTCCCGCGGTGCCCGCCCTCCGGACGCAGTCCCTCCGGCCGTGACCCCGACGCCCGTGACCCTGACGCCCGTGGCAGCGAGGCCGACAGCGACACGCTCGCGGCCGCCGCCCGGTGCACGGTCGTGGTCGTCGTCGCCACCCGCGACCTCGGATCTGTCGCCGGAGCGCTCGCCCTCCACGACGCGACGACCCTCGCCGCGCCCCGGGCACCCCTCGGCATGGTCGTCCGTGGTCCCGCAGCCGGCGGCCTCACCGCCCACGACGTCGCCAGCGCCGCAGGGCTCGACCTCTGGGCCGAGCTCCGGAACGACCCGACCCTCTCCGGAGCGCTCGAGCGCGGCGAAGGGCCTCCCGCACGGTCGCGCCGAGGTCGTCGGGGCGACCTCGGACGAGCCGCGGCCGTCGTCCTCGACCACGCCCGAGCCGTCCGGCACGCGTCCGCCGCCCCGGGGACACGGAGACGACGATGACCGACCAGCGGCTCGTCGCAGGCGTCCGAGAACGTCTCGCGCGCCTCGGCGGACGGCCGACCCACGAGCAGGTCGTCGACGCCCTGCGCGCGAGCGACATCGTCCTCGGCAGCACGGCCCTCGACGAGATGGTTCGCGAGGTCCGCGCCGAGCTCCTCGGAGCCGGCCCCCTCCAACGACTTCTCGACGACGAGTCCGTCACCGACGTCCTCGTGAACTCACCCACCGAGATCTGGGTCGACGCAGGCCGAGGGCTCCAGCACACCGGCCTGACCCTCGACAGCCATGACGCCGTCCGCGAGCTCGCCGTCCGGCTCGCAGCCGCAGGCGGCCAGCGGCTCGACGACTCGAGCCCCACCGTCGACGCCCGCCTCCCCGACGGGACCCGGCTCCACGCCGTCCTCGCACCCATCTGCACGGACGGAGCCGTCATCTCCCTGCGCGTGCTCCGGAGCCGGTCCTTCACGCTCGCCGAGCTCGTCGACGCGTGGATGATCCCGCCCACGTGGGAACCCGTGCTCCGAGCGATCGTCACCGAGCGCGCCAGCTTCCTCGTCAGCGGAGCGACCGGGACCGGAAAGACGACCCTGCTCGCGGCACTCCTCGCCGTCGTCGACCCCGCCGAGCGGATCGTGACCATCGAGGAGGCGCGCGAGCTCGCACCGACCCACCCGCACGTCGTCCCCCTCGCCGCGCGCCGCGCGAACGTCGAAGGGACAGGAGCCGTCGACCTCGCCGACCTCGTCCGCAACGCGCTGCGCATGCGCCCCGACCGCATCGTCCTCGGCGAGTGCCGCGGGGCCGAGGTGCGCGACGTCCTCACAGCCCTCAACACCGGGCACTCCGGCGGCTGCGCCACCCTCCACGCGAACACCGCCGCCGACGTCCCCGCCCGCCTCGAAGCTCTCGCCGCGCTCGCAGGCATGACACGGGAGAGCCTCGCCGCCCAGGCGCTCAGCGCCCTCGACGCCGTCATCCACCTGCGTCGCGTCCCGGCGGCCGACGGGGAGAGGCGCCGGTTCGTCGGAGAGGTCGGGGTCGTGCGGCGCAGCACGTCAGGCGATCTCGAGGTCCGCCCTGCGCTCACGTGGAACGGGATCGGCGCACCCGTCGAGCACGCGGACTGGCCCGCGCTCGCAGCGCGGCTCGAGACGCCGTCGTGATCGGATCGGTCGTCGGGCTCGGTCCGGTCGCGCCCGGGGCGTGGTGCGCCGGGGTCCTCGTCGGGGTTGCCGTCCTCGCCGCTGCCGGGCCACGCGGCCGACCGGTCGGGCGCGTGGCAGCGCCCGGTGGCGGCGAGCGCTGGGGGTTGCGCGCTGCCGTCGTCGCCGTGCGGGCGACCGCTGCGCGGCAGCTCGCGTCGCGGACGGGGCGGAGCGAACCGACCACGTCGATGGCGATGGTCGTCACGCAGGTCGCCGGGCTGCTCCGGAGCGGACTCCCACCGAGCAGAGCCTGGCCCATGGTCGGCGGTGTGCGCGCCGACCTCCACGGGATCCCGGACCACACCGACCTCGCCGCTCTCGTCGGCGGCGCGGACGACGACCAGGCCGCTCGACAGGCCGCTGCCGTGGTGGCGGCCTGCCGGTTGGCCGCGGAGGTCGGAGCGCCGCTCGCCGCGGTGCTCGAGTCGATCGTCGCCACCCTCACGGCCGCAGCAGAGGCCGAGTCCGAACGATCGGCAGCGCTCGCAGGGCCGCAGACCACGGCGCGCGTACTTCTCTGGCTGCCCGTCGTCGGAGCTGCGCTCGGGACCGCGCTCGGTGCGGACCTGCCCAGGCTGCTGCTGGGCGGAGGTGTGGGGGCCGTGGTGATCCTCGCCGGGACGGGCCTGCTGCTCGCCGGCCGCACGTGGAGCCGGCGCCTGGTGGCCGGTGCTCGACGCGCGGGAAGCCCGTTGTGAGCGGGGTCCTCGTCGACGCCACGAGCGCCGGCGTGATCGAGACCGGGGTGCTCGTGGCAGTGCTCGTGCACCTCGGGCTGCTCCCGTGGTCGTCCGCGCGTCGGTGGGCCGTGCGCCGGTCGAGCCTGCGGTGTCACCGGTGGTACCGGTGGCGGACGGTGCGCGGGGCCGATCCCGACGAAGAGCCCGTCCGGGTCGAGCTCACCGTGGTCCTCGACCTCCTCTCCTCGGCGCTCGGATCCGGAGCCGGGTTGCCCCGAGCGCTCGAGGCGACCGGGGACGCGCTCGGCGGACCGGACCGGGCGGTGCTGCGCGGGGCCGCGTCGGCCCTGCTCCTGGGAGCCTCGTGGGACGCAGCCTGGGCGGGGACGGGCGAACGGTTCGCGCACGTGGCCGAGGCCCTCCAGCCGGCATGGGTGCACGGGGCGGCGCCGCGGGACGCGCTGCGTCTGGCGGGAGTCCGGATCGACCAGGACGCACGGACCCGGGCTCGGACCGCGGCGGCGCGGCTCGGCGTCCACCTCGTGCTGCCTCTCGGAGTCTGCTTCCTCCCGGCGTTCGTCCTCATCGGGCTCGTCCCCGTGCTCCTCTCGCTCGGCGCTGGTGTCCTCGGACCGTGATCACAAGGGTTGATGGCTCGGCGATATGGGCGTAATGTCGCCGAAACACGGAAACCGCGCGTTCGGAGATCGACATGGCGGACAACGACCTGGGTGCCCTCGACACGCTCAGCGCCCTGACGGCCCAGGTGGACGGCGAGGTCGTGACCCCTGACCATCCGGACTTCGAGGTTGCTCGGCGCGTGTGGAACGGCATCCACGACCGCCGGCCACGGGTGATCATCCGGTGCGCGAGCGCCGCCGACGTCAGCCTCGGCGTGGCGTTCGCCCGGACGCACGGCCTCCCGCTGGCCGTGCGCGGTGGTGGGCACGGGGTCGCCGGGCACGGGACGGTCGACGAGGGCGTCGTCCTCGATCTCGCCGCGATGCGCTCGGTGAGCGTCGACGACCAGGCGCGCGAGGTGACCGTGGGTGGGGGTGCCACCTGGGGCGAGGTCGACGCCGTCACGCAGGAGGCCGGTCTCGCGGTGCCCGGAGGCGTGTTCTCTCGCACGGGCGTCGCAGGGCTCGCTCTCGCCGGCGGGTACGGCTGGCTGCGGAACGCCTACGGCCTCAGCTGTGCCAACCTCGTCGCCGCCGAGGTCGTGACGGCGCAGTCCGAGGTGGTGCAGGCGAGCGCGACGGAGAATCCGGAGCTCCTGTGGGCCCTGCGCGGTGGCGGCGGGAACGTCGGTGTCGTCACGTCGTTCACCTTCCGCGCCCACCCGGTCGATCGTGAGGTGTACTTCCTCATGGTGCACCACGACGCATCGGACGGAGACGGGGCACGCGCGCTGCGTGACTTCCGCGACTTCTGTGCGAACGCCCCGGACAGCACCAGCCTCATGGCCTTCGCCGGAGTCGTGCCCGAGGGCGCGCACGGTTTTGTCCCAGGCTCCGCCGGCCGGCCTTTCGTGGCGTTCGCCGGCATGGTCCTCGGGGACCCGGCAGAGGGAGAACGGGTGCTGCGCCCCTTGCACGAGTTCGGCGTCCCCCTGTCCGACGCCTCAGGAGTCATGCCCTACGTCGAGGTGCAGAAGGCGTTCGACGAGGAGTACCCCGACGGCATGCGCTACTACTGGAAGTCGGTCAATGTCACCGACCTCGGCGACGCGGCGATCGAGGCGATCGCCGCCGCGGGGAGGACGCCCGCGTCCGACCTGAGCACCATCGACGTGTGGCACGTCGCCGGCGCCGCGGCCGAACCTGTCGACGGTGCGTTCGCGACGTCCTCGGCCGCCTTCCTCGTCAACCCCGAGGCCAACTGGGTCGACGCGGCCGACGACGACGCCAACATCGCGTGGACGCGATCTCTCGTCTCGACGCTCGAGCCCTTCTCCGACGGCACGCGGTACCTGAACTTCGCGGGGTTCCAGGAGGAGGGCGCCGACCTCGTGCGGGCGTCCTTCGGCGACCGCTACGAGCGCCTCGCGGCGGTCAAGGCGCAGTGGGACCCCGAGAACCTCTTCCGCCTCAACCCGAACGTGCGCCCGCTGGAGTAGGCACGGGCGCCTGCCGCCCACAGGGTGCGGGTGGAGCGAGACCGTCCACAGTCCGCAGCATCGTCGTCGCGGAACCACGCACGCTTCCGCAGGCTCGGTTCCTGCCCGTCCGGGCAGCAGACCGAGAGGAACACCATGACGATCACCCACACGCACGCCCCACCCTCCGCAGGGCCTCTGGGCGGAGCTCCAGCCCGCACGACCGGCGCCGTCGTCCCGAGCAGCGCACGCAGGCACGGTCGCACCGCTCGTCCTGGGGCGCACCGCGGACGAGCTCGACAGTGGCTCGCCGGGCGGGCCTGCACCGCGCGCAGCACCGTGCTGGCTCGTCGCGACGACGGCATGGCGACGGCCGAGTACGCCATCGCCACCATCGCTGCGGTCGGCTTCGCCGGTCTGCTCATCGCCGTCCTCAAGAGCGCGACGGTCAAGAGCCTGCTGTCCGGCCTCATCTCCACCGCGCTGAGCATCGGCTGACGGTGGACGACCACCGTGGGGAGCGCCTAGGGTCGCTCGCGCGCCCACGTCCTCGCGCCGCCGTGTCGCGCACGAGTGTCGTAGCTCGGCGTGCGGGGCGTGCCGCGTGGCGTCGGCGCCGGGTCGTCGACGGTGATCGTGGGGCCGTCACGGCCGAGCTCGCGGTCGCGCTCCCCGCGGTGGTCCTCGTGCTCGTCGCCGTCGTCGTCATCGCGCTGGCCGGCGCCACCCAGCTGCGGGTCACGGACGCGGCACGGGCGGGGGCGCGTGCCGCGGCCGCGGGCGAGCCGGACGCACGGACCGTCGAGATCGCTCAGCGCACGGCCGGCGACACCGTGGCCGTCTCTGTCCAGCGGTCCGATCCCTGGGTCACCGTCACGGTCGAGGCGCCGGTCGCGGGTGGATGGTTCGGAGGTCGAGGCCTTGCGGCCTCGGCGACGTCGACGGCGTGGCTGGAGTCCGCCGTCGCCGAGGAGGGGGCGCAGTGAGGGGCGTGGACACCTGTCGCGCTGTGAGCGCCAGAGGAACCCCGTCCCGCCTGCTCTGCGGAGAGGACCCGGAGGCCGGCTCGGGGACGGTCCTGCTCATCGGCGTCGTCGCTGCCCTCGTGCTCCTCGCCGCTCTCGTCGGCGTGCTCGGCGGGTCGGCCGCAGCGCGGGGTGGGGCCCAGGGGGCGGCCGACCTCGCGGCCCTCGCCGCGGCCGGCGCGGACATGAGCGGGACGGCGGAGCCCTGCTCGCTCGCGGGCGAGGTGGCTCGCCGCAACGGCGGGACCCTCACGCAGTGCCTGCCCGAGGGGGACGGGATCTACACCGTCACGGCCACCGCCCCGGCGCCCGCCGGGCGGACGGCCGAAGCGAGGGCGCGAGCCGGCCCGGCCTCGGCGGCGGAGCAGGCGGGCTGATGCGTGGCTACTGCTCCGAGATCCACCAGATGAAGCCCAGGATCAGCACCGTGTACGCGGGGATCATGAGGTACGAGAGCGCAGCGATCCTGCTCGCGCCGCGCGCCGACGTCGGGCTGCTGTCGGGGACGGTGCCGTCCTCGGCGTCGGGTCCTGCGAGCGGCGAGGTGATGAGGTCCTCGTCGACGCCGCTCCGCTGGCGCGCCCGCTCCCACACGGAGCCGACCACGAGCACCCCGGCGGCGAGCACGAGGGCCGGTGTGGCGGGGACGGTGGCGAGCGGCTGCTGGAGGAGCAGAGGCACGACGACAGCCAGCGCGGAGAAGCCCATGAACGCGAAGAACGCCCCGACCGGGTGGGTGACGACGAACCGCAGCACGGGCTCGGAGAAGGAGACGATCCCGGCGATGACTCCGAGAAGGATGACAGCCGAGAGCGCCTGGCCGGTCGTGAGGTCGAGGTCCTCACCGGCAACCCATGGGGCGAACGCCCAGAGGGTCGCGAGCATCCCGACGATCTGGACGACCGTCGGAGCGGTGGCTGCAGCAATCGCGGCGACGGTGTCGTCCTCGCTGCGCGGCAGCCCGAGGCTGCGTGCGTACCCGGTCGCGTCGCCGAACGCGTCGTGAGCGGTCTCGCCGCTCTCGGCGCAGTGCGACTCGACCTCGCTGAGCGCCTCGCCGATCGCGGGCCCGCCCACCCCCTGCAGGCGGAGCTCGAGCACGAGGCTCTCGGCCCAGGGCTCCTCGACGTGCGGCGCCAGGGCGCGCTCGGTGGAGTACTTCCACTCCGACCAGCGCTTGCGGATCGTCGACCTCATGACTGGACCTCCGGGGTGAGAGGGAGCGCGGCGCGCGTCCCATGGATGATGGTTCGCGTGACCTCGGTGAACTGCGTCCACTGGTCGCCGGCGCGTGCGAGCTCGTCCTCGCCGGAACGTGTGAGGTGGTAGTACTTGCGGCCCGGCCCGCCCTCGCCGGCGCGCCACTCGATGGTGACGTGGCCGGCATCTTCGAGGCGCTTGAGCAACGGGTAGAGCGTGCCGCCCTTGAGCGTGCCGAGGCCGCCGTCGGCGAGCGCCGTCCCGATGGCGTACCCGTAGGTGGGGCCGTCGGACAGGACGCGGAGCACGCAGACACCCAGGACGCCGCGCAGCCACTCGCTCGGCCAGTCGCTGGGTGCGGTGCTCTCGTCGGACATGACTAGAGAGTAGCGCAACCTATGTAGGTTCGCTATCTAGGTAGGCGCGCGGAGCTCTCCCTCGGGAGCGGCGGTGCGGAGCTCACCGGGGGAGGACGACCTGCTCGAAGGGGTTGCGATGGAGCACCCGCATCCACTTCGCCGCCGGGAGGTCCGGGTCGAGGGCGGCGAGCCCGGTCCCGTACTTCGAGATCTGCGACGGCCGGTGTCCCCGGCTCCAGAGCATGCGGTCGACGGGGGACGCCCCGGCACCCGACTTCGTCTCGACGACAGCACGCGACGGCAGACGTGCGACAGTGCTGTCGTCGCGCGAGCACACCAGACCGGTGTCGATGGTGAGCCGGCTGTCGGTCGCCGGGGTGGGGCCGCACACGAGCAGCGTGGTGCGCGCGTAGCGGGTGACGAGCGTGGGGCGCAGCGCCGTGGTCTCGTCCGCGGGCAGGCGGTGCTCGTCGAGCACGCCTCGGACGAACTCCTGGCCCGCGCGGGTGAGGTCCTGACGGTCGGCCAACGGATGAGGCTGTCGCGTCTTGACGGTCCTTCCGCGCCGGTCGCGGGTCTTGACCTCGAGCCAGCACTCGCCCGAGTCGAGGTACGTCCGCGTGCGAATCTTGAACCGTGCGGGCCGTCGGTGCGCCGCGAGCATGAAGCTGCGCAGGGCAGGGGTGTCGAAGTAGACGGACTCGTAGCCGAACGTGCGGCTGCCGGCGATCTCGAGGACGTGCGCCTGGTCCTGGAGGTCGCCGACGAGGCCGATCGTCGCGGGCAGGGGCAGCACGTACTTGCGGTCCGTGCGGGTCTGGAGCGCGGCCCGGTCGAGCAGGTCGTCGAGACGGACCGGTGCCATGGCCGCGAGCGCCGAGGAGAGGTCGGGGCTCTCTGCTGGCGGCGTCGGCGCCGTCATCGCTGCGCCCCGGCGACCATGATGCCGGTCGTGCGTGCGGTCGGGGCGGGCTGGCCCGTCACGTCGGCCTGTCCGCGCGTCCGGGGCCGCGGCCTGCGGCCGTCCTCGCCCACCCGGTACCGCACGTCGACGAGCGTGGTTTCCACGACGAGGTCGACCTTCTGGACGACGACAGCGTGCACGGTGGCACCGAGGAGCCGTTCGAGGTGCGCGACGAGGGCCTTCTCGTCGGTGAACGCAGAGTCGAGCACCATGAGCTGGCTGCGGTACCTGGCGAACATGCGGGGGTGGTCGCCGACGAACAGCGTGAGCACCACGAGTGCGGACAGCGTCGCCGTGAGCCACAGCGGCGTGACGGCGAGGCCCGCGAGCAGGCCGATGGCGAGCGACGCGAAGTAGTACGCGACCTCCTGCTGTCCGAGCTCGGTCGAGCGCAGCCGGATGATCGAGAGCACCCCGAAGAGCCCGAGCCCGAGGCCGGCCCCGATCGTCGAGGACGAGAGCGCCGTCGCGACGACGAGCACCCCGACGTTCACGCCCAGGTAGGCGACGACGAGCTCACGTCGTCGGTGGCGTGGGAAGTACAGGGCGAACGTGAGGACCGAGACGGCGACGAGGTCCAGGGTGAACGTGAGGAAGAGTGTCATCGGGAGGCTCCAGGGGTCTGAGGTATGCCCGGAACTCTGGCGGACCGCTCTGTGCCGTCCCTGCGTGCTCCCTGTGAACCAGACATGAGTCCTGGGACACGGCCGGCATCCACAGGTCGCGCACAGGGAGCGCTCAGCGCCCGCAGGGGCGCGCGCGCGATCATGGACGCATGAGCACCCCGGCAGCCCGCGCGAAGCCCGACCTCCTCACCCGTCTCGACGGGTCTCCTGTCCGTGCGCTCGTCGTCGACGACGAGCCCTCGCTCGGCGACCTCCTCTCCACGGTGCTGCGCTACGAGGGGTGGCTCGTGGAGACGGCGCTCACCGGCCGGGCAGCGGTCAAGGCTGCCCGAGCGACCCCGCCCGACGTCATCGTCCTCGACGTCATGCTCCCCGACCTCACCGGCATCGAGGTGCTCCGTCGGATCCGTGCCGATCTCCCGACGGTGCCCGTCCTCTTCCTCACGGCGAAGGACGCCGTCGAGGACCGTGTCGCAGGCCTCACGGCAGGTGGTGACGACTACGTGACGAAGCCCTTCAGCCTCGAGGAGGTGGTCGCGCGGCTGCGTGCCCTCCTGCGCCGCGCCGGCGCGAGCACGACCGCCGACGACAGCACGCTCACGGTCGGCGACCTCGTCATGGACGAGGACAGCCACGAGGTGACACGCGGCGGTACGGAGATCCGGCTCACCGCGACGGAGTTCGAGCTCTTGCGCTTCTTCATGCGCAACCCCCGCCGCGTCCTGTCGAAGGCGCAGATCCTCGACCGCGTGTGGCAGTACGACTTCGGTGGTCAGGCGAACATCGTCGAGCTCTACGTCTCCTACCTGCGGCGCAAGATCGACGCGGGCCGGACGCCGATGATCCACACCCTGCGCGGGGTGGGCTACGTGCTCAAGCCTGCCGACGCCGAGCCCGCGTCCGGCGCAGAGGACGCCGCCGGATGACCGGGTGGACGCTGCGGCGGCGGCTCGTCGCCGTGCTCGTCAGCCTGCTCGTCGCGGTCGCCGCGACGATCGGCACCCTCTCCACGCTGGCACTGCGCGAGTCGCTCGTCGACCAGCTCGACGGGCGCCTCTCCGAGGCGAGCGCCCGGTCGCTGCGCGCCCACGAGGCGCCCCGACCGTCCGAGCAGGACGGCTCGAGCCCGCAGGACGGTGCGACCGGGCAGCCCGGCGACGTGCCCGGGTCCGACGACATCCCGAGCGCCGACGACCTGCGCGGCTTCGACGGCCCGCCGCCGGGCCTCGACACGCCCGGGCAGGGTGCCGGGACGATCAACCTCGCGATCGGGGACGACACCGAGCTCTCCGGCTACATCGACTCCGAGGGGACGTTCCAGTCGCTCACCACCGCCCAGGTCGCCGTCCTCGAGGCGGTCGAGCCCGACGGTGAGCCCCGGACCGTCGAGCTCGAGGACCTCGGCGACTACCGCGTGGTCGCGGCCACGTCGGAGACCGGCACCCTCGTCGTCACGGGCCTGTCCAGCGAGGAGGTCACTGCGACGGTCAGCCAGTACCTCGCCGTCGAGGTGATCGTCGCCGTCCTCGGCATCGGCACGGCCGCGCTCGTCGGCGGTGCGCTCGTGCGCCGTGAGCTGCGCCCGCTCGAACGGGTGGCCGCGACCGCGACACGCGTCTCCCAGGTGCCGCTGCACCGCGGCGAGGTTGCCGTGCTCGAGCGTGTGCCCGACACGGACACGGACCCCGGGACCGAGGTCGGCAAGGTCGGCACGGCCGTCAACCGGCTCCTCGACCACGTCGAGGGTGCGCTCGCGGCCCGGCACGAGAGCGAGACCCAGGTCCGCCAGTTCGTGGCCGACGCCAGCCACGAGCTCCGGACACCGCTCGCCTCGATCCGCGGCTACGCCGAGCTCGTCCGCAGGATGCCCGACGAGGTGCCCGACGACGCCCTGCGCGCCATGGAGCGCGTGGAGTCGGAGTCCCGGCGCATGACCACCCTCGTCGAGGACATGCTCCTGCTCGCCCGCCTGGACGCGGGTCGGCCGCTCGGCTCCGAAGAGGTAGACCTCACGGCCCTCGCCGTCGACGCGGTCTCGGACGCGCACGTCGCCGGCCCCGACCACCGGTGGCAGCTCGAGCTCCCGGGCGCGGACGACACAGACGACACGGACGACGCCGACAGCAGGACGGACGACCTCGACCGCAACCCGCCGACCGTCGTGCTCGGCGACGAAGGACGCCTGCGACAGGTGCTCGTCAACCTCCTGGCCAACGCCCGTGTCCACACCCCACCCGGCACGACGGTGGTGACGTCGGTGCGCTCGGACGGCGAGACCGTCCACCTGACCGTCCGCGACGACGGTCCGGGGATCCCCGAAGGGCTTCGGAGCCAGCTGTTCCAGCGCTTCACCCGGGGTGACGCGGCGCGGTCGCCCGGGAGCGGGTCGACCGGGCTGGGCCTCGCGATCGTCGACGCGGTCGTCCGCGCGCACGGTGGCCGGATCGAGGTCGACGGGACGCGCGGCGAGACGACGTTCACGGTCGCCCTCCCGGCCGCTGGCCTGCGGACCGAGACGTTCCCCTAGGATCGAGGAGGGCCCGCAGGGCCTGTCGCTCCGCAGTCGTTCCGACGCTCGGCGAAAGCCGGTGAGAGGTTGCCACAGGATGTCTTCCCAGATCGCGATCGAGTCCCTCAGCCCTGACGAGCTCGCTGCTGAGCACACGGCGCTGACCGCCCGCTACGCAGAGCTCACGGCGAAGAACCTCACGCTCGATCTCACGCGCGGGAAGCCGTCCCCGGAACAGCTCGACCTCGCGAACGGGCTGCTCACCCTTCCGGGGGAGGACTACCGCGACGGGAACGGGCTCGACACCCGCAACTACGGTGGGCTGGACGGTCTGCCCGAGCTGCGCGCGATCTTCGCCGAGCTGCTGAACATCCCGGCGGGCAACCTCCTCGCGGGCAACAACGCGAGCCTCGAGGTCATGCACGACCTCGTCGTCTTCGCCCTCCTGCACGGCACCCCTGACTCGGTGCGCGCGTGGTCGAAGGAGCCGGTGGTGAAGTTCCTCGCGCCCAGCCCCGGCTACGACCGCCACTTCGCGATCACCGAGGGCTTCGGCTTCGAGATGATCCCTGTCCCGCTCCACCACGACGGACCCGACATGGACGTGGTGCGTGACCTCGTGGCGAACGACCCGGCGATCAAGGGGATCTGGACGGTCCCGACGTACGCGAACCCGACCGGCGCGGTGTACTCGGAGGAGATCACCCGCGCGCTCGTCTCGATGCCCACAGCGGCACCCGACTTCCGGATCATCTGGGACAACGCCTACGCCGTGCACTCGCTCGTCGAGGACGGCGCGCCGGCGGTCGACGTCCTCGGGCTCGCGGCCGAGGCGGGGAACCCGAACCGTCCGCTCGTCCTCGCGTCGACGTCGAAGATCACGTTCGCCGGCGCAGGCGTGAGCTTCTTCGGGGCGTCGGACGAGAACATCGCCTGGTACCGCGCGCACTACGGCGTGAAGAGCATCGGTCCCGACAAGGTCAACCAGCTGCGCCACCTGCGCTTCTTCGGTGACGCCGACGGCGTGCGCGCGCACATGGCGAAGCACCGCGCCATCCTCGCCCCGAAGTTCGACCTCGTCCAGGAGATCCTCACCGAGCGCCTCGGCGGCTGGGGAGTCGCGACGTGGACCCGGCCCGAGGGCGGGTACTTCGTCAGTCTCGACGTCGTCCCCGGCACGGCCCGCCGCGTGGTGCAGCTCGCCAAGGAGGCCGGGATCTCGCTCACGGCCGCCGGCTCGGCCTTCCCGTACAGCACGGACCCGCAGGACACGAACATCCGCCTCGCCCCGAGCTTTCCGTCGCTCGACGCCGTCCGGGCGTCGATGGACGGCGTCGCGACGTGCGTGCTGCTCGCGGCGGTCGAGGCCAGGCTCGCCGCCTGAATATCACGCGAGCTCCTCGGTCGCCCGCACGCCGCAAGGTGAATATCCTCAGGGCCGTCTGCTTTCCCGCATCTCCTTGACGGATCCGCCGATAGATGGTGTGACAGCGTTTTCACACCGTCAGAGGATCCGTCATGAGCAAGACCCCAGCACCCGCCGCGTCGACGCCACGAGCAGGCCTTCTCGCCCGTGCGACGGTGCGGATGAGGATCTTCGCGCTGGTCGGTCTCTTCGCGGTGCTCGCCTCCGGGCTGGGCGTGTTCGCGGCCGTGCAGATGACTGCGATCGCCGGCGAGACGCAGGCAGCCAGGACGCAGTCGTTGGTGGGCGAGGAGCTCGGTCGCCTCAAGGCGGCGCTGCTGGACGTCCGGGTCATGATGCTCCGGATCAACGTGGTCCTGCCCGAAGACACGGAGAAAGCCGTGGTTGCGCTGGAGCAGTCCTACGCGACGCTGGACGACGTCAAGGCGACGTACGCCGAGGTCTACCGGGCAGCCAACGGCGAGCTCCCGGCCAACCTCGCGAAGTTCACCGAGTCGTTCGACGCGTACCGCACCGTCGTCGACGAAGAGCTCGTGCCGGCTGCGATGGCAGGCGACGACGAGACCTATGCCGAGGTCCTCTCGGGTGGAGTGAACGACGACATCGTCTCGATGCTCGGCGACGTCGGTGACATCGAGGCGGAGATCTCCGGCCAGATGGACGAGCTCGCCGAGCACGCGACCACCGAGGCGCGCAGCGCGCTCGTCGCGACCATTGCGATCCTTGTCGTGGTCATCGCTCTCGGGATCGCGTTCGGTGCGGTCATCGCCAACGGGATCCGTCGTGCGGTGATGGAGGTCAAGGGTTCGGTCGACGCGATGGCGACCGGTGACCTCACGAAGGCACCGAAGGTCTCCTCGCAGGACGAGATCGGCCAGATGGCCACGGCGCTCGCCGTCGCGCAGACGTCGTTGCGCGAGGTGATCTCCGGGGTCGTCGAGACCGCGGGCACGGTCGCCGCGGCAGCGGAAGAGCTCTCGGCCGCGAACTCGCAGGTTGCCGCGGGGTCGGAGGAGACGAGCGTGCAGGCAGGCGTCGTCGCGGCAGCAGCCGAGCAGGTCAGTCGCAACGTCCAGACCGTCTCGGCGGGCGCCGAAGAGATGAGCGCGTCCATCAGGGAGATCGCGCAGAACGCGCACGAAGCCGCCAAGGTCGCCCGCCAGGCCACGGATGTCGCGGACGCGACCAACGCCACCGTGACCAAGCTGGGGATCTCCTCGGCCGAGATCGGCAACGTGGTCAAGGTCATCACGAGCATCGCGGAGCAGACGAACCTCCTCGCGCTCAACGCGACGATCGAGGCAGCCAGGGCGGGCGAGGCAGGCAAGGGCTTCGCCGTCGTCGCGAGCGAGGTCAAGGAGCTCGCGCAAGAGACGGCGCGGGCGACCGAGGACATCGCGCGCCGCGTCCAGGCGATCCAGGTGGACACGGGTGGCGCGGTCGTCGCGATCGGTGAGATCTCGACGATCATCGCCAGCATCAACGACTACCAGCTGACGATCTCCTCTGCCGTCGAGGAACAGACCGCGACGACCAACGAGATGTCGAGGTCGGTCTCCGAGGCGGCGACCGGATCGGTCGACATCGCGAGCAACATCGTGGGGGTCGCGAGCGGCGCCGCCTCGTCCAGCCAGGTCCTCGTCCAGATGGGGACGTCGGTCGACGAGCTCGCCCGCCTGTCCGCAGACCTGCGCCAACGCGTCGCCGCCTTCGTCTACTGACCTCGGGGCGCCTCTTGGCGCGCAGCTCTCGGCGTGGCATCGTCAGATGTCTCGATCGAGGCAGGCCCCACGACGGGCAGGTCGTGACGACCGAGCAGAGGAGGGGTGTCATGAGCGCACGCGCTGCACCGCAGCCGAGCCCGTCGCGTCTCACGCCCTTCGGTGGGCACCCTGTCGTCGTCGGGATCGTGCCGCACCAGCCGGAGCTCGTGGCACTCACGGCCGCGGCCTGGTCGGCTGCCGCCGGCGGCGTCACCCTGTACTTCGCCTACGTCGACCCGACACGGTTCACCGTGGAGGAGCACCCGGACGGCACCGTGCGCCACGCGGAGCTCGACCCGGACGGTGCGGACGACTCCTGGACGGACACGCAACGGCAGATCGAGCAGTCGCTCACCGACGTGCTCGAGGGCTCCGGTGTCCCGTGGCAGCTGCGGTATCTGGCGGGCCGGGCGGACCGAGCGCTGACACACCTGGCGCGGGCCGTGGACGCCTCCGCGATCGTCGTCGGCACGCGCGCGCCCGGCCCGGGAGCGCGGCTGCGCGAGGTCGTCGACGGATCGGTCGCGGTGCGTCTCATGCACCACCAGCACCGTCCGGTCCTGGTCGTGCCTCTCACCGTCGTGGACTGGGAGACGCCGCTCTGGCGGTGACGGAACGTGGCACGTCCCGCGCAGCCGGGTGAAGAACGCGGCGATATCGTGCCATATGCGCGTTCTGTGCTGCCCGATGGACGAGGTCCCCGCGCGGTGAGCGAGAGCCGCCGATAATCTCGGTGACGGACGCCCCGGCGGACTCCTCCTGAGGAACTCGCCGTGGCACGCTCGATTCCGGACAGCATCCGTGTCGACAGTGGTCGCACTGAGGCGACCGGTGCTCGCACGGTGTCACTGCTGCCTGACACACGGAGCCATACCTTGGGCCCCGTCCCCTCTCGGGCACGACATCGTGGCTCTGAGCGCCCTACCGTCTCGAAGGACAGATCCATGGTTGTCGTCCCCCGCACTCACGCACGCACCCGCCTCCGCGCCCCCCCTGTCGCTCACTGCGGTGGTCGCCGCCTGCGCACTGGCCCTCGCACCGTCGACAGCGCACGCTGCGATCGGCACCCCGGTCCCGCTCGGTGCGGGCGCGACGTTCGCGGTGCTCGCCGGCGCGGGCGTGACGAACACGGGCGCGACCACCCTCGGCGGTGACGCCGGTTCGTTCCCCACGACGAGCATCACGGGCGCCGGGACCATCACGTACGTCGGCGGCGTCGAGCGTGGTGGTGACGCGGTCACGCAGCAAGCGAAGACCGACCTCGTGACCGCGTACAACGCGGCGTCGGCGCAGACGCCCGACCCCCTCGCCGCAGTCGAGCTCGGCGGGCTGACGCTCGAGCCCGGCGTCTACGACACCGGCGGAGAGATCGAGCTCAACGGCAACCTCACGCTCGACGCCAACGGGGACCCGAACGCCGTCTTCGTCTTCCAGTCGCTCTCCACCCTCCTCGCCGCCGCCGGCAGCTCGATCACGTTCATCGACGGCGCCACGGCGTGCAACCTCTACTGGCGGGTGCCGAGCTCGGCGACCATCGAGGCGGGCAGCCAGTTTGCCGGGACCATCCTCGCGGAGACGACGATCTCCTTCGAGGCCGGCGCCACGCTGCAGGGCCGCGCCCTCGCTCAGACGGGCGAGGTCACCCTTATCAGCAACACGATCACCCTCCCGGTGTGCTCGCCCACGACTCCCGTCCCTCCGGTCACCGGGCCTGAGGCGGCCGGACCAGGCGCTCTGGCCGTCCCGGCGGCCCCGACGCCCCGGGCCGCCCCGCAGGTCGCGGTCCGACCCCGTGGAGGAGTGGCGACCGGTGACGGTAGCAGCGTGGTCCGCACCGGGACCGACACCCCCGTCCTCCTGGCGGTCACCGCCGGCCTGGCGGGTATCGGTGCCGTGGCCGCACTCGTGGCATGGTCTCCGCGCCTGCGCCGCAGGTGACGGCGCACCGTCGCACGGGCCGCACGACGCGGCGGGTGGTCGCCGGTCTCGTGGCGCTCCTCGTCACCGTCTCCGGCTGCTCCACCGCCGACGGGTCGACGGAGGCCGCGACGCCCGCAGGGTCCGCGACCTCAGCGGCGGTCAAGAGCGAGCCGAGCAGCCCGGCCCCCGCTCCTGCCGCCGCACCCACCGCACTGCCCGTCGCGGCGATGTCCGCCTCCGTCCCGCTCCGCGTCGAGGTGCCGACCATCGGCGTCGACTCCGAGCTCATGGCGCTCGGGCTCCTCGCGGACGGGTCGCTCGAGGTTCCACCGGGTGCCTTCCCCGCAGGATGGTTCACGGGCGCGCCGACGCCGGGCGAGATCGGCCCGGCGGTCATCGCCGGACACATCGACTGGGTCACAGGCCCCGGCGTCTTCCACCAGCTGGCGGCTCTCGAGGTGGGCGCCGAGATCCGGGTGAGCCGCACCGACGGCTCGGTCGCGGTCTTCCGGACCACCGAGGTCACCCGCTACCCCAAGGACGCGTTCCCGACCGAGCTCGTCTATGGGGACATCGACCACGCCGGGCTGCGGCTCATCTCCTGCGGCGGGGCGTTCAACAGCGCCACGGGCCACTACGAGGACAACATCGTCGCCTTCGCGGAGCTCGTGACCTGATCCGCGCCGTACCGTCCGACCGACCGGCGTCGAGCCGCCGCAGCCTGCCCGCACACTGCTCCACCCTGCCTGTCGATCTGGCCGCACCTCATACGACATGATGGTGACGGCAACCTCGCTGTCCCCACGAAGGGAACGCAGATGAAATACCTCGTGCTGTTGATCGGCTACGGCGAGATGCTCCCCTGGGAGGAGCTCACGCCTGAGCAGCAGGCTGCCGACATGCAGAAGTTCGGCGAGTTCGGAGCCGCCTGCGAGGCGCGGCCGGGCGTCGAGATCCTGTCCGGGGAGGCGCTCGGTGGACCAGCGAGCTCCACCGTGATGTCGACCCGAGACGGGACCGTGTCCCTCACCGAAGGGCCGTTCGCCGAGGCGCTCGAAGGCCTCGGCGGGTTCTACCTCGTCGAGGCGCCCGACATCGACGTCGTCGTCGACCTGCTCACGATCCTCCCGCCGTACGACATCCAGATCGCGCCCACGGTCGACACCCCCTGATGTCTGCGGGGCCCGTCCTCGACGAGGTCTGGCGCACCCACTGGGGCCGGCTGCTCGGGCAGCTCATGCACCGGTTCGGGCGCCCTGACCTCGTCGAGGACGCGCTCGCCGGTGCGTTCGCCGACGCGGCTGCGCAGTGGCCACGATCGGGCGTCCCGGAGAACCCGGCGGGCTGGATCCGCACCGTCGCGAGCCGTCGCGTCGTCGATGCGCTCCGCCGCGAGCAGACGGCCCGGACCAAGGCGCACCTGCTCGTCGACGACGAGCCCCGGAACGAGCCTGCGCACGACGGGACTGCGCCCGCGCCCGGGGAGGACGTCGACGAGCGGCTGTCGCTGCTGTTCATGGCCACCCACCCGGTGCTCGCCCCCGAGGTGCGCCCGGCGCTCGCGCTGCGCTTCGTGCTCGGCGTGCCGACAGCCGACATCGCGCGGCTCTTCCTCGTGCCGACCGCGACCATGGCCGCCCGGCTCACCCGGGCCAAGGCCCGGCTCGCGAGCAGCGGCGTGCCGTTCGTCGTCCCCGACCTCGACCGCTGGCCGGACCGGCTCGACGACGTGGCCCGCACGATCTACCTCGCGTTCACGGCGGGGTACGCACCGGTCGGCGGCGAGGACGTCGTCCGTGTCGGACAGGCCGACGACGCCGTCCGGCTGGCCGAGCTGGCAGCAGACCTCCTCCCGGGCCGGCCGGTGCTCGAGGCGCTCGCTGCCCTGCTCGTCCTCCAGCACGCCCGGCGTGATGCCCGGACCGGACCCGACGGCCGGCTGGTCCGGCTCGTGGACCAGGACCGCGGCCGGTGGCGCGGTGACGAGATCGATGCCGGGACCGGACGCCTGCGCACCCTCGAGCCCGGTGCCGGGCTCGCCGAGGAGCTGCGGCTCCAGGCGCTCGTCGCGGCGTTCCACGACACGGCCGCGACGTCCGCCGAGACCGACTGGGCCGCGATCGCGCTCACCTATGCGCGGCTCGAGGCGCTCACGGGGTCGCCGATCGTCCGGCTCAACCGCGCGGTCGCCGTCGGCGAGGCTGCTGGGCCGATGGCCGGGCTCGCCGTGCTCCGCGCTGCCGCCGACCGGTTGCCCCACCACCACCGCGTCGCGCTCGTCCGGGCCGAGCTGTTGCGCCGCGACGGCCAGGTGGACGCCGCGCTGGCGGCCTACGACGAAGCGCTCACGGACTGTCCGGACGGCGCCGAGCGGACGCACATCCTCGCTCGGCGCGAGGACCTCGCCGCGGGGTCGTCCCGCTAGTCAGCGAGGCGCACGGCGTCGCGGCCGTTGCGCTTGACGGCGTAGAGCGCGGCGTCGGCGCGGGACAGCAACGACTCCACCTGCTCGTCGTCCCGGTGCAGCGCGACCCCGATGCTCACGGTGATCCGCTCGCCCGGGAGGAGGTCGTCCCACGCGTGGGAGACGATCGCGTGGCGGATCCGCTCGAACGCGTCCGCGGCGTTGACGTCGCTCAGGCCGTCGAGCAGGATCGCGAACTCCTCGCCGCCGTAGCGTGCGACGACGTCGTCGTCGCGGACGATGTCGTGGAGCACGACACCGAGCCGGGCGAGCACCTGGTCGCCCACCTGGTGCGACCAACGGTCGTTGACCCGTTTGAAGTGGTCGATGTCGAGGAGCGCGCACGCGAACCGCCGGGTCGGGTCCGTGGCCCACTGGGACAGTGCCGTGTCGAGCGCCCGACGGTTCCGCAGCCCGGTGAGGGCGTCGTGGGTCGCCTCGTGCTCGAGCCGCAAGTTGTGCTCCTGGAGCGCCAGCGCTCGCGACCGCTCGGCCTCGACCTCGAGCCGGGAGCTGAGCAGCTGTGCCCGACGGTCTGCGGTCGCGTTCCCGAGCTCGAGCGTGAGCTCGTGGACCTCGCGCATCGTCGTGAGTGCCGAGCGCAGGTCGCCGCGACCTTCGTGGGCGTCGACGAGCGAGGTGAGCAGCTCGATGCGCTCGCCGGGCCGGTCGAGCTCGGCGCACAGGTCGAGTCCGTCGAAGATCTCGAGCACGGCCTCGTCGAGGCGGCCGACGCGGACGAGCCATCGCCCACGCAGGCCGTGGTGCGAGATCTGCTGCCGGGTGGACGGGAAGGACTGGAGCATCGCGGCGGTCCCGTCGAGCGCGAGTCCGGCAGCCTCGAGGTCGCCCGCGAGCATGTGGGCGCCCACGACCGCGAGGCGCGCGTCGATCCCCGTGCGGGAGAGACCGGCCGCGTCCGCCTCTTCGACGGACTGTCGCGCGATCCCGAGGGCGTGCCGTGCTGCGGCGGCGGCGCCGCGCGGGTTGTCGACGGCGAGGCGACCGCTCGTCGCGACGTAGGCCTTGGCGAGGTTGGTCTGTGCGATCGACGCGTGGTCGGTGTCGCCGGCGACGAGCCAGAGACGACGAGCCTCGACGAGGACGCGCGCGGCCTGCGGCGCGAAGTGCGGCATGCCCATGTAGACGGTGCCGAGGCTGTTGAGCACGGACGCCGTCCCGGAGTCGTCGTCCGTCTGGCGGCGCAGGTCGAGCGCTCGCTCGAGCTGGTCGATCGCTCCCTCGGCATCGCCGATCTCGCGGCGCACGAGTCCCTGGCACACCAGGGCGCGCGACTCCCAGACGAGGTCGCCGCGCTCGTGGGCGAGCTGTTCTGCGCGCGCTGCGGCCTCGAGGGCGTCGGCGTCGTGCGCGAGGATCTGGTGTGCGTACGCGGCGCAGCACGCGAGGCGCATCTCGGCGTACTCGTCGCCGTACAGGCGGGCGAGGTCGAGGTACTCCTCGGCGCGCGTGACGCAGGCTGGTGCGTCGGAGTCCTGGAGGAGCTCGAGCTCCTCGACGAACGCGTCCCAGTCCGGGGTGTGCGTGTGGTGCGAGAGCTCAACGGCGCGGACGTCTGCGACCGGCATGTCTCTACCTCCCTCACCGGACCGGCGCGGACCAGACCGCGCTCGTCCGTCCTATCGTCACTGGACGACGGTATGTGAGTGGTCGCGAGGGCGACAACTGTGCTCAACCCGGGCGCGGGCCGGCGCTGCACGGCGTGGATCCGTGTGCCGTCCAGGTGGTGACAGCGGGTCGCGCCCCGCCGACCGGCCCCTGCGGCCGTCACGCCGGTGCGGGCTCCAGCACCACGACCGGGATGACTCGCTCGGTGAACGTGGCGTACTCGGCATACGACGGGTACATCGCCACGAGACGCTCCCACAGCGCCGCACGCTCGTCGCCCTCGGCGACGCGAGGCCGGACCTGACGACGCGTGCCGCCGGGGAGCTCCACCTCGGTGCTCTCCATCGCCATGAGGTTGTGGAACCACGCCGGATGGTCGTCCACGCCGCCCTTCGAGGCGACGATGACGAGCCGGGGCGCGTCGTCGAGGTAGAGGAGCGGTGTGGTCCGGGCCTGCCCGGACCTGCGCCCGACATGGTGGAGCAGGAGCACGGGCGCGCCCATGAGCTTCCCACCGACCTTGCCGCGCGTCGTCCGGAACAGGAGGGCGTTGAGGCGGGCGAGCTGGCGCAGGAAGACCCAGGTCCGCGAGCTCGAGGGAGGTGGCTTCTGCATGATCCATCGTGACACCTCCCGGCCCGTTCGCGAGCGGTTCGGGCGCGCCATTCTCAGGCGGAGGAGGGATCCTCGGGGGTTGGCGCGTGCACCGCGAAGGCGGCCCGCCCGCTCGCCACCCCGTTGACCTGGAGCTCGATCGCGTGCTCGCCCGGGTGGTACCGGCGGGTGGTGATGACCTTGAACGAGTGGCGGCGCACGAGCTCGAGGCTGGCGCCTGCAGGGATCGTCGTGCTCGTGATCTTGAAGACCTTGGGCGTCTGCGTCCCGTTGGCCTTGCGGTGGTGGACGACGTAGTCGACGACGACGCGGGCCGGTGCCGTCCCGGTGTTGTGGACGGTGGCGGTGAAGGCGAGCTCGCCGCCGACGGTCACGCTCGTCGCGGCGAGCGCCGGGCCGTCCACCCGGACGCCGGGCACGGGGCCGAAGCCGAGGAGCGCGAGCGCGCCCGGGTCACCCTTCTTCACGAGCGTCCGCAGCGCGTGCCGGACGAGCCGTTCGGTGTGCGCGTCCGGGGCGCCGAGCCAGCGGCCGGCGGTCTCGACGACGACGGAGGGGTCGGTCCGGCTGAGGTCGTTGAGGTGGTTGGCCACCGACCGCCGCACGTACTCGCTCTCGTCGCGGTAGAGCGCGTCGAGGATCGGGACGGTGAGGGTTGCGTCCGTCATGAGGCCGGGCACGCGCGTGCCCCACGGGAGGTAGCGGCGCGTGCCCTCGCTCGCGAGGCGTCGCACGTGCTCGTCGGGGTGGGCGGTCCATGTCTCGACCACCGTCAGCACCCGCCCGAGGTCGTGGGCGAGGAGCGGCCGGATGGAGAACTCGGCAGTGAGGCGGCCGGTCACGTCGGCGAGGAGGGCGAGCGCGGCGTCGACCGTCGCGGGACCGCTCTCCCCGCGGTCCTCGAGCGCGCGGGCCGAGATGGCCTCGGCCACGGGCCAGACCATCCAGCCGGTGAACCGGTCGTGGAGCAGGCACCGGCGGACCAGTGTCTCGAGCGCCGCGGCGCCCTCGACCGCGGTCTCCCCGGGCACGTCGGCGAGCAGCGCGTCCTTGAGTGCGTGCGCACGGTCCCGCAGGCCGAGAGGCGCGAGCGTGGTGCCGCACGCCCGCAGGTGCTCGAACGGTGCGCCGGGCTGTGCGCGGGAGATCACGTCGACGAGCTCGGCGACGACGGAGGGTCCGATGAGCTCGTCTGCGGCAGGCATGGCATGGACGCTACCGCGCGGCACCGACGCTGGTCAGCGGGGCGGTCCGGTCAGCGGGCCGGGTCGATCAGCGGGTGGGCCCGGCGATCTGGATGAGGTTGCCGCACGTGTCGTCGAAGACGGCCGTCGTGTAGGGGCCCATCGCTGTCGGCGGTTGCGTGAAGGTCACGCCGAGCGCGACGAGGCGTTCGTGCTCGAGCGTGACGTCGGGGACGGCGAACTGGGTGGCGGGGATGCCGTCGGCGACGAGCGCGTCCTTGAAGGGGCCGACCGCGGGGTGCTCGGAGGGTTCGAGCAGGAGCTCGACGCCGGTGGGGTCCTCTGCGGGGACGACGGTGAGCCAGCGGAACGCGCCGGCGGGGACGTCGGTCTTGAGGACGAAGCCGAGCACGGAGGTGTAGAAGTCGAGCGCCTTCTGCTGGTCGTCGACGAAGACGCTGGTGACGGTGATCTTCATGGGAGGTCCTCTCGGAGGAAGGGAGCGAGCCATTGCGTGACGGTGTCGGTGAGGTGGGTGGTGCGCAGGTGGTGCCTGCGGTACCGGCCGTCGGGAACGATCTCGACGAGTCCGGCGGCCTCGAGGACGGCGAGGTGCTTCGATGCACCCTGCCGCGAGATGGTGATCTGGTGGACGGACATGAGCAGGACGCAGATCTCGAAGAGGGTCTGGTCGTCGCGACGTGAGAGCTCTTCGAGGATGGTCCGCCGGACGGGGTCTGCGAGGGCTCTGAAGACGTCGTCCACACCTCAAGTTAGGCAACCACATGGTTGCCTGTCAAGAGCGAGGTGGGGCGCCGGGTGCGAAGCCGACGGTGGACACCCTGTTCCCGCCCTTCCTGAGTAAGGCTATCCTCACCTCAGTAGCTCCCGACTCCGAGAGGCTGGCCGGCATGGCTCGCAGCACCCTGGACACCGCCCGCACCAAGCCGCAGACGAACGAGCTCGTCACGCTCGAGGTCCTGCACCGGGAGCTCGTCTCCCCGAACGTCGCCCGCGTCACCCTGGGACGCGGCGACATCGAGAAGTTCGTCCCGCTCGGCTTCGACCAGTGGTTCCGCCTGTTCATCCCCGTCTCGGACGACTCGCTCTCGCGGGTGCCGAACCGCCTGAGCACGCTCTCCTACGCGAGGTTCCTCACCGTCTCCAAGACGGTGCGACCGATCCTGCGCAACTACACCGTGCGCGCCTACCGCGCCGAGGGCGCCGACGGGCCCGAGCTGGACGTCGACTTCGTCATCCACGGCTCGACGGCCGACGGCACGGCCGGTCCCGCCTCGACGTGGGCGAGCACGTGCGAGCCCGGTGCGGTCGTCGGCATCCTCGACGAGGGCATGACGTTCAACCCGCCGCCGGGCCTCACCGACGTCGTCCTCGTCGCTGACGAGACCGCGCTCCCCGCGGTCGCGGGCATCCTCGCGTCGCTCCCACGGGAGACGACCGGCCACGCGGTCATCGAGATCCCCGAGACGGCAGACCGCCAGGTCGTCGAGGCACCCGACGGCGTCACCGTCACCTGGGTCACGCGCGACGACCCGGCCGCCACGCCCGGCCCGGCCGCGCTCGCGGCAGCGGTGGCGCTCGGCGTGAGCGGCGAGCACACCTACGCGTGGGTCGCGGGGGAGTCCGCGCTACCCGTCGCGCTCCGCCGCCTGTGGGTCGCGGCCGGTGTGCCCAAGCACCACATCTCCTTCTGCGGGTACTGGAAGGCCGGCCGCCACCACTGACGCAGCGCTGCGGGAGCGGGAGCCGGCGCGCGCCCGCTCCCACAGCTGCAGCAGCACGCGCTCGTCCATGTCGTCGACCCCGCCGCCCGCGCCGTGCGCGTGGTCCGGGCCGCGGACCTCGGTGTGGAGCTCCTCCATCCGGCGGTCGAGCTGTTCCGCCACGCCGGCCGCCTCGCTCAGGCTGGTCGCGAGGTGCCCAGGGACCTCGCCGTCGTACTTGTAGTAGATCTTGTGCTCGAGGCTGGCCCAGAAGTCCATGGCGATCGTGCGCACCTGGACCTCGACCGTGACCGGGACGGGTCCCGTGCTGAGGAACACCGGGATCTCGACGAGGGCGTGCAGGCTCTTGTAGCCGTTCGCCTTGGGCTGCGCGATGTAGTCCTTGATCTTCAGCACCCGCACGTCCGACTGCGAGGTGAGTGCGTCGAGGACGCGGTACGTGTCGGCGATGAAGCTGCACGTGATCCGGACACCGGCGATGTCCGTGATCCCGGCCCGGATGGTGTCCGGGTCGAGCTCGAGGCCTCGGCGCGCCGCCTTGTCGAGGATGCTGGCAGGCGACTTGACCCGGGAGGTGACGTGCTCGATCGGGTTGTACCGGTGCAGGTGCAGGTACTCCTGGCGCAGGATCGACACCTTGGTGAGCACCTCGTCGACGGCGAACTGGTGCTCCATCTGCAGCCGGGTGAGGTCCTCGCGCATGCGGTGCGCGAAGGCGAACATCTCTGGGTCGAGGGGCGCGCCGACGCCCGCGCCGGTCGACGGGGAAGGATCGTGCACGGTGGTCGCTCCTGGGGAGGTTCGCGAGCTCGTCATCGTGCATCGCCTCCGAGGTGCTCGCGGACGACGCGGGAGAACTCGTCGGGTGCCTCGATCCACGGGTAGTGACCGCAGCCGGCGATGACGGCTGCGCGGCCGGACGAGAACACGTCGGCCATCGCGACGACGGGCGCGAGGCCGGTGAGGCCGTCGCGCTCACCCGCGACGACGAGGACGTCGCCGGCCACCGCGGCGAGGCGGGCGCGGAGGTCGACGGCGTCGACCTCCGCGTAGAAGCGGTCCAGCGCCTCTGCGTGCCACACGCCGAGCCGCTCGTGGGCCTGGGCGGTCTCGTCCCAGCGCCCCCAGCCGATCGGAGCGAGCGCCGGGAAGAGCTCGATGAGCTCGCGTGCTCCGCGGGCTGCGGTCGCGAGGCTGCGTGCCTGGTCGAACTCCTCGAACCAGGGCTCGTCGCGGTGGGCGTCGATGATGTCGGCGGAGTCGTCGGGCACGGGCAGGAGCCAGGTCGCCGGTGGTGTGACGAGGCACAGGCGCTCGGTGCGGTCGGGGTAGCGTGCAGCGAAGGAGAGAGCGACGCGGGTCCCGGCGGAGTGTCCGAGGATGGCGACCTGCTCGAGCCCGAGCGTCTCGCGGAGCGCCTCGACGTCCTCGGCGAGCTCGGGCCAGCGGGCGGTCTCCACCTCGGGCGACGGTTCGGAGCGGCCCACGCCGCGCTGGTGGAGCACCACGAGCGACCGGACGTCCGAGAGCCCGCCGAGGTCACCGAGGTACTCGGGATGACGAGCAGGACCGCCGGCGAGCACGACGAGGGGTGGGAGAGCCTCGTCGCCGATCACGTCGTAGTACAGACGCGTTCCGTCGATCGAAGCGAAGTAGGGCATGAGTCAGCATACGTTCGCGCGGTAGCGACGACCGGCGCGACGGCCGGCACCCGCCGACCGGTGGGCGCTACGTCCCGACCGCAGGGTCGACCGTGCCGACGAACGCGGGCAGCGGGCGGCCGAGCAGGTATCCCTGGACCACGAGGCAGCCGGCGTCGCGGAGCATCTCGAGCTGGTGGGGCTCCTCGACGCCTTCGGCGATGACCTCGATCTTGAGCTCCTGGGCGAGGGCGAGCACGCCGCGCACGAGCGCGACGGAGCCGCCCTTCTCGAGGGCCATGACGAACGAGCGGTCGATCTTGATCTGGTCGACGGGCAGCGCCTGCAACCACGCGAGGGTGGAGAAGCCGGTGCCGAAGTCGTCGAGCGAGATCCGGACGCCCATCTGCCGGAGCTCGGCGAGCCGCTCGACGACTCCCATGACGTCGGTGAGGGACCGGCTCTCGACGAGCTCGAGGTGCAGCTGCTCGGGGGTGAGCCCGTTGCGGGTGAGCGCGGCACGGACGGCGGGGACGAGGCGTGGGTTGACGAGGGTGTCCGCGGAGAGGTTGACCGCGACGCGCAGCGGGCCGCGGTCGCTCGCCTCGCCGAGCGGCACCCACCCGGCGAGGGCGACGCACGCGGCGTCGAGCGCCCAGAGGTCCAGGTCGGTGATGAGCCCGCACTCCTCGGCGAGGGGCAGGAAGGAGCCGGGGGCGAGGAGCCCGAGGCGAGGGTGCTCCCACCGCAGGAGCGCCTCGGCGCCGAGGACGATGTTGCGCCCGGCGACGGCGACGTCGACGACGGGCTGGAAGTGCAGCCGGAGCTGGTGCCCGGCGATCGCGCGGCGCAGCTCGCCCTCGAGGGACGGCACCGGCAGGAGCGGTTCGCTCTCGCCGGCGACAGCGACCTGGTCGCGTCCGCGCTGCTTCGCGACGTACATGGCGCTGTCCGCGGCACCGAGCACACGGTCGGCTCGGCCGTCGGGACCCGCGTGGAGGGAGATGCCGATGCTCGACGTGATGCGGAGCTCACGACCGTCGATCCGCAGGGGCCGGTCGAGCCGGGCGACGAGCCTGTTCGCGACCGCGATGGCGCGGTGGACGTCGTCGGTCGCCCGCAGGATGATCCCGAACTCGTCGCCACCGAGCCGAGCGAGGGTGTCGCCCTCACCGATCTCGGCGCGCAGGAGGTGGGAGACCTGCCGGAGCACCTCGTCGCCGGCCGCGTGACCCCAGCGCTCGTTCACCAGCTTGAAGCGGTCGAGGTCGCAGAACAGGACCGCGGTTCCCCGTTCGTTGGTCGTGCTGCTCAGCTCACCGTCGAGGAGGCGGTTGAAGAGGGCGCGGTTCGGCAGCCCGGTGAGGGCGTCGTGGAAGGACTGGTGCTCGACCGTCGCGATCAGCCGTGCGTTCTGGAGTGCTGTCGCTACCTGGTCGGCGACGCCCGCCACCCGTTCGAGCGCGACGTCGCGTCGCCGCTGGCTCAGGGCGCGCGGCCAGCCGACGGTCACGACGCCCATGAGCTCGTCGCCCGCCACGAGGGGGACGGTCGTCACGGCTTGCGCACCGATGGCACCGATGAGGTCGGCGAGCTCGGGGCTCGCGTGGTCCGACTCGATGTGCATGGGTCGACGCCTCGTGAGCAGCTCGACGAGCTCGGGGGTCACGTCCGCCCGGATCTCGCGCGCGAGCAGCGCCGCACGCTCGTCGGGGGTGTGGCCGCTCGCGGCCGCGGCGCGCATGACGCCTGCGGCGGGGTTCCACAGGAGCAGCGACGACGACCGCGCACCGGTGATCCGGGGCAGCGCGACGGCGGCGACCCCCGCGACCGCGTCGGCGTCGCGGGCGGCGGTGAGGTCCTGGGCGAGCGTGAGCAGGGCGTTGGCGCGTGTGGTCTCGCGCCGGCTGGACTCGAGCGCGCTGACGAGGTCGAGTGCCGCTGCCGCGTGCCGGGCGTACGCCTCGAGGAGTGCTCGCTCGTCGTCGCTCATGGTGACCTCGGCCGGGCGCGACGCGGCGAGGCGCCCTCGGTGCCCGCGGGCGGAGACGATCTCGACCGCCGCAGAGCTGCTCCCGAGCGGGGCGCCCCGGCGCACCGCGGCTGTCAGCTCGTCGAGCGCCGGGCCGGCCGTGCCCTTCGTCCGGATGCTCGGTGCGCAGTCCGCGTCGGTGTCGTCGACGACGAGGACGAACGCCGTGGCGGAGACCACGGACGACGCCCGTTCGACGATGCGGTCGAGCACCGTCGCGACGTCGTCGCTCGCGACGAGGTCGGAGGCCGCGAGCTGGAGGTCCCGGAGCTGCCCGCGCAGCGCGGACAGCTCGAGGTTCGCCGCGAGGGACGAGCGTTCCCGACGCCAGCGCCGACGCCGCTTCTCCCACGTGATCTCGTAGGTGCAGGCCTCGAAGCCGTCACACTGGCACTCGTCGTGCGTGATGGTAGCGAGCGGGAGCCCGAAGATCGCGGGGACGGAGGCGAAGAAGCCGCGCGTGAGATCGCAGTCGAGCCGGTGCGGTGCGTGGCCGTCCGTGATCCGGACCCGGAGCGTGGCCGACGTCGGGGTCGTCCGCACGACGTCGATCGACGTGACGGTCGACAGGTCGTGGACGGCGTGCGGCATGAGCCGGTACACGGGGCGCGGGCTCGTGAAGGCCCGCATCATGAGGAGCCGTGAGTGCTCCACCCCGTGGAGCATGGTCGACTCACCCGCGCGCAGCGCAGCCGCAGGGTCGCCGAGGACGGAGACCATCGCCTCGAGCAGGGTGGTCCGGGTCGCGAAGCTGAACCGGCGCTGCGGGTCCTCGAGCTCGTCGACCGTGTGCGGTGTCCCCGACTCCGCGAGGATCTCGTCGACACCGCCGGGCCCGGCCTGGGCGCGGGCATAGCGCAGCAGCAGAGCGGTCGTCGCGCCGGACGTCTCAGGCTCTTCGCGGGGTGCCGCGTGGGGTGTCTCGGGGTGGTGTCTCATCATCGGCCTCGCTCTCCCATCGGTCCGCGAGGTGCCCGCATGAGGGCTTGACGTGCGCAGATCGTCACGAAAGTGCGTCGGACCAGCAGGTGGCTGGCAGGATGGCGCCGTGCCCTACACCCCGGTCCACGTGCTCGTCGCACTGCCGTTCGCGCGTGCGGGCACGCTCCCGTCGTTGCCCGGGCCTGTGCGCCGTTGGGCGCTCCCTGCCCTGGTGGCCGGGACGATGGTGCCCGACGCCCCGATCTTCCTCGACGTCCTGTGGCCCGGTGCCGACGAGCTGGGCCACGTCACGCACGGTCTCCTCGCAGCGCTCACCCTCGACGTGGTGCTCGCGCTGGCGCTCGCGGCGCTGTGGATCGGGGGCGTCGGGCCGGCGGTCCTCGGGGCTCTCCCACGTCGGAGCCCAGCGGCTGCTCCGGGTCCGGCGCTCGATGCCCGGCGAGCCGACCCGGGTCGCCGCCGGTCCGCCGGGCTCACGGGGACCACGACGGTGGTGGCGGCTGCCGTGCTCGGGATCCTCTCCCACCTCGCGTGGGACGACGTCACGCACCTGCGCGGTCACGCCGTCCAGGCGTGGGACGTCCTGCGCGAACCGCTGGCCGGGCGGCCGCTCTACGTCTACCTGCAGCACGGCAGCTCCGCGCTCGGGGTGCTCGCGCTGCTCGGCGTTGCGATCTGGTGGTGGCGGCGTGCGGTGCCGGTCCCGGCCCCGCAGCACCTGCGCTCCGCGGTCGTCGCGGTCCTCGTCGGTGCGGGCCTCGGCCTGCTCGGCGCGGTCGCCCGCCTCGCGGCGGAGCCCGGAGGCGTGACGCTCTACGCGCTGGCTCGACGCTCGGCGACGTATCCGGTCCTCGGTGCGGCCCTCGCCGTGGTGGTGTGGGCGCTCGTCGTACGGACGCGGAGCAGCAGGCTCGCCCCGGACGGGGTTCCGCGCTCGGCTCCTGACGATCCGGGCGTCCGGACCGGTTGACTCAGAGCGACTCCGGTCGCGGGGCCGGCGCGCGCGACGGTGCCTGCGACGGTGCGTGCGCGAGGACCGCGTCGAGCAGACGGACCGCGGCTGCCTTGTCGAGCGGGTTGTTGCCGTTGCCGCACTTGGGCGACTGCACGCACCCGGGGCACCCGTCGGAGCACCCGCACCCGACGATGGCTTCCCGCGTGGCGCGCAGCCACTGCTCTGCGAGGCGGTAGCCGCGCTCGGCGAAGCCGGCGCCGCCGGGGAACGCGTCGTAGACGAAGACGGTCGCACGCTCGGTGTCCACGTGGACGGCGGTCGAGACGCCGCCGAGGTCCCACCGGTCGCACGTCGCGAGCAGCGGGAGAAGACCGATGGACGCGTGCTCGGCCGCGTGCAGGGCGCCCGGTGCCTCGTCGGTGTCGACCCCGGCGGCCTCGAGGAGATCGGCGGACACGGTCCACCACACCGCGGCGGTCTGCAGCGTGCGGACGGGGAGGTCGAGCGGATCGGTGCTGAGGATCTCCTGCCCGGGGACGCGTCGGCGCTGGAACGTCACCACCTGGGTGGACACCTCGACGGAGCCGAAGCCCCACTCGACGGGCGGGCGTCCGTCGGACGCAGGCGCCTCCACCGTCGCCCCCGACGCTTGTGTCTGCTCGCCCCACTCGACGTGCTCAGCTTCCTCGACGACCGCGATCGACGTCACCCAGCGGGACCACGTGGTGTAGCTGACGTCCTCGCGCGTGACGAGCGCGACGGAGTCCCGCAGGTTGTACTCCTCGACGACGAAGGTCTGGCCCTGGTGGACGTAGATCGCGCCGTCGTGGACGGACCCGTCCGCAGCCGCTGCGTCGACCGTGCCGAGCAGCCGGCCGGTCGCGGACTCGACGACCGACACCGGGGTGCCACCCTCGCCGCGGATGTTCGTGAACCCGGCCGCGCTCTGGTGGTGCGTCCAGTACCAGCCGGACGACCGGTGGCGGAGCGTCCCGCGCTCGGTGAGCTGGTCGAGCAGCGTCCGGGCACCGGCGCCGCCGAAGAGCGGGAGGTCGGACTCGCGCACCGGCAGCTCGGAGGCCGCCGCGCAGAGGTGCCCCGCGAGGACGTACGGGTTGGTCGGGTCGAAGACCGTGGCCTCGATGGGAGTCCGGAAGATCGCGTCGGGGTTGTGCACGAGGTACGTGTCCAGCGGGTCCTCGCGGGCGATGAACGCGACGAGCCCGTCCGCCCCGGCACGGCCCGCCCGACCAGCCTGCTGCCACAACGACACGCGCGTCCCCGGCCACCCGATGATGAGCACCGCGTCCAGGCCGGAGATGTCGACGCCCAGCTCGAGCGCGTTCGTCGTCGCCAGCGCCCGGATCTCCCCGCTGCGCACCGCCGCCTCCAGGGCGCGCCGCTCCTCCGGCAGATACCCTCCGCGGTACGCGGCCACCCGCCCGGGCAGCGACGGGTCGACGGGCCGCAGGTTGTCCTGCGTCGTCGTCGCGACGGACTCTGCACCCCGGCGAGAGCGTGTGAAGGCGAGCGTCCGGGCGCCGTGCGCCGTGAGGTCCGCGAGGAGGTCGGCCGCCTCGGCCGTCGCCGAGCGGCGCGGCCGCGGGTCGCCCGAGGCGTCGACCGGGTCGGCGTCGTCGACGAGACCGAGGCCGTCGTCGCCGTGGTCGTCGACCCCGAAGGCGCTCGCGGCCTCGTCGCCGGCGAGTCGCCGCCGGGTGGTCATCTCGCCCCGCATCGGCGGGATCTCGGGCGGCTCCCACAGGGCGAAGGTCTTCCGACCGGCGGGGCTCGCGTCCGCGGTGACGGCCCGCACCTTCGACGGGTCGACGCCGATGAGCCGACCGGCGCTGACTGCGGGGTCGGCGGTGGTGGCCGACGCGACGACGAAGGTCGGGCCGCCGCGGCCGTCCGGGGCGCGCGTGTCAGGGGCGTAGTGGGCCGCAAGCCGTTGGAGCCGTCGCAGCACGAGGGACACGTGCGCACCGAAGACGCCGCGGAAGGCGTGCCCCTCGTCCACGACGACGTAGCGCAGCGACCGCAGGAAGCGCGCCCAGCGGGCGTGGTTCGGCAGGAGCGAGAAGTGGAGGTAGTCGGGGTTGGTGAGGATCACGTCGGCGTGGTCCTGGATCCAGCGGCGCGCCTCGAAGGGCGTGTCCCCGTCGCAGGTGTCGACCTCGACATCGCGCACGTTCGAGGCCCGGAGCAGGGTCATGACCGAGCTCAGCTGGTCGGCGGCCAGTGCTTTGGTGGGGCTGAGGTAGAGGACGCTCCCGCGGTCGCGCGCGGACTCGATGCGCCCGGGGTTGAACGTCTCGTTGGCACGGTCGCCGCGCACTGCGGAGAGGGCAGGGAGCCAGAAGGCGAGCGACTTCCCGGAGCCGGTGGAGGTCGCGAGGATCGTGTGCGTCCCGCCCCACGCGGAGTCGGCGGCCTCGACCTGGTGCAGCCACGGCCGCTCGACACCCATGCTCCGGTACCCGGCGACGAGCGACGGGTCCGCCCAGGCAGGCCAGTCGCCCTGCGTCCCGGTGCGGGCGGGCAGGTTCTCGACGTGCGTGAGGCGGCCCTCGCGCCGACCCCCGGCGAGCAGGACCGTCAGGAGTTCGTCGACGCGGGCCACGGGGACGATTCTCCCACCCGCGGGTGCGGAGGACGGAGCGGTCGCCGGGACAGGTGATCGCTCCGGGGCTCAAGTCGTCCGTCCTCGGTGTCGATCCCACGGACAAGGGTGCTGTACCGGTGTCCAGGGGGGGATCTGGCCAGTGCAGGGCTGCAGCCTCTCGCGATCCCGCGGACCCCGACAGATTGCCCAGGTAGAGGAGCTCGGATGAGAGGCGGCTTCTTCATCGGGCTCGATACGGATCTCTTTCAGCAGCTGGCCACGACGATCACCCAGCTCGAGGGTGACAGCGATCCCGCATTCCGCGTGGCTCAGCTCACCGATGCCGAAGGCCGACTCTTCACTCTGGACGAGTGCGTTCCGGGGGAAGCAGAGTGGGAATACCGAGAAGGTCCCTTCACGGAGGGCCCAGGCGTGAAGGTCCCGGATATGCAGGAGGTCACCGCATGCCTGTTCTCGTGCCGATGGCCCGACATGGTTGTTCGGCTCGCGCAGGTCATGGCATCGAGAACCCGCGGTCCTCTCTGGTTGCTCGACGGTGACGGGGTCATCTGGGACGCCGCCGCCGTCGACCCGGTCGCCGTAGCGCTGTGAGGGGTCGGCACCTTCGAGCAGAATGGGCTCGCGCGCGGCTCGGGACACGGAGTGGATCATGAACAGCGACGACCGGGTCTCGTTCGATCTGCCCGCGGTGTTCGTGATCCCCCGAGTGCGTCTCGAACCGGGAGAGCTCGCCTATGGCTACGCCCACGGGTGGATAGACGACGCATCGGTAGTCGACATCGCTACGGATCTTCTCGCGGCGGGTGCTCCGTCGGCGCCTCTCCAGGAGCTCGCGTGCGTCTTCAGGGCTGAGCTCTGGCGAGTTCAGCGGCTGGTCGACGAGATCGAGACCGAGCCAGGCTCCGAGCCGGAACGTGTCTGGCTCTACCTCGCACTGGCATGGCTGCACGATCACCGGAGAGAGCACGCAGATCCGCTGCAGCTGATCGAGATGCTCTACGCCGACTTCGGCTATCCGACGGAGATCGAGACGCTGGTCCGGTACATGCCGGCCACGCCAGGTGCTCCAACCGGGGTGATGGCTCTCGAAGAGCGCTGGACGGACTACCTGCGACAGAAGTCGTCCGAGTATGCGATGAGGCGCTGATGTCCGAGCTCGTCGATCCCGGTGCCTCGGCCAGCGGGACGGCGTGTCAGCCGCGCAATGTCGCGTTGAGTCGCGCAGCCTGCCGCAAGAGGTGCTCCCGTTCTGGGAGGTTCGTCGCCGCCAGCGAAGCCTCGGAGTAGACCCGCGCAGCCAGAACGTGAGGGACTTCCTGGAACCGGTCGAGGCGGCGAGGATCGTGTGCGTCTCGCCCCAGGCGGAGTCGGCGGCCTCGACCTGGTGCAGCCACGGTCGATCACCCGCGGCGTGCTAGACCGGCCTGCCGGTCACCGGAGGAAGTCGCGCTGGGCGTCGAGGTATCCCGGCGCGAAGACCTCGCGCGGGGCGAGCACCGCAACGACTGTGCCCCACACGGTGTGGTCCTCGACCGCCGTCCGGGCGAGGGTGTGCCTGGCGTCGGGGAACCGGCGGACCTCGAGGGACGTTCCGAGCAGGTCGCGGTAGACCGCCTCGGTCTCGTCGACGTCGACGTTGAGGTCGTCCTCGGCGAGCAGCAGGAGCGTCGGGACCTGCGCGGTACCCATGGCGGAGAGGTCGCTCGTCGCGTCGGCGAGGTAGCTCCGGCTCACGAAGCGCCACCGGGCCTCGTCCATGGGATCGAGGTCGAGCGTCTCGGCGCGATACCGGGCGTGGTCGGCGCCCTCGTCGAGCAGGCGCCGGGTATCGTCGCTCACCGCGAGGGCGCGCGCACGCTCGTCGGCGGTCGCACGCTCCTCCTCGAGCTCTGCAAGCAGGTTGTAGCGTCCCTGCCGGATCCAGCTGATCGCGGGGGAGACGAGGATCGCAAAGGCGACGTCCCGCTCGGCGGCGACAGCAGGCACCACCCAGCCGGCCTGGCTGGCACCCCAGAGCCCGATCCGGTCGGCGTCGATGCCGGGCTGCGCCGCGACCCAGTCCATGGCGGCCTCGACCTCCGTCGCGCGGTCGGCGAGCGACTGGTCGAGCCAGTCGCCGGACGAGCCCCCGACACCGGGCTTGCTCCACGACAGCGACGCATACCCAGCCTCTGCGAGCGACTCCCAGATCGGCTGGTAGAAGCCGTCGCTCGTCGCGTCGACCGCGCCGTCGCCGTGGACGAACACGACGACCCCCACGGGGCCGTCGACCGACTCCGGCCAGGCGAGCACGCCGACGAGATGGCCGCCGTCGTGCGGGATCGACACGTCCTCGAGGCGCAGCGCGAAGGTGTTGCCGAAAGCCGCGACGGCGCAGAGACAGAGGAGCGCGCTCATCACACCGACGAGCCCGCCGGCAACCTTGCGCCGGTGCCGCGAGGGTCGGTCACCCCGCTCCGTTTCGTTCATTGTGTTCACGGTCGTACCGTAACTGATAGTTTCTGGCGATGAACACTCTTCGGATCGTCCGTGGCGTCCCAACCGGTCAGCGGACGCGTGCGGCCGAGCTCTACTGGGAGGCGTTCGCCGGGAAGCTGAGTCCCGCCCTGGGCGACGCCGCGCGCGGCGTTCCCCTCCTCGCCGACCAGCTCGAGGCTGACCGCTTCCTCTGCGCAGTCATCGGTGACCAGGTGGTTGGGGTGCTCGGTTTCCACAGCGGTGGGACATCCGGGTTCGACATCACCCACCGCGTGCTCGCCGCCCACTACTCGCCATGGAGTGCCTGGTTGCGGCTCCTGCTGCTCGCACCGCTGGACCGATCGCCCCGCGCGGGCGAGCTCCTCCTCGACGGCGTCTGCGTCGACGCGTCGGCCCGTGGGCGGGGTGTCGGGACGCTCCTGCTCGACGAGGCGGCCGTCCTCGCCCGCGAGGCGGGGGCCCGGGCGGTCCGGCTGAGCGTCGTCGACACCAACCCGCGGGCGCGCGCGCTCTACGAGCGCCTCGGGTATCGCGCCGAGCGCACCGAGCACCTCGGTACGCTCGGCAGGCTGTACGGGATCGCAGCGGTCACCGCCATGGTGAGGCTGCTCACGGACGAGGAGGGGGTCGTATGACGACGCACGTCCGGCCGCCGGTCACGGTGCCGGTCAGCCCACGGGCGCTCGTCGAGCACTGCTTCGACCCCGACGGTCGCGCGGTCCTCGCGACGGTCTACGACGTCGCCGCCGCACTCGGCCTCGAGGACCAGCCGGTGCGCCTCGCGGTGCGTCGGCTCGTCGCGGCAGGTGCGATCGAGCAGATCGGCCGCGGCCGGGCGGGCACGCTCCGGCTCACCGCGGACGCCCGGCTCCGCGGGGCGCTCGATCTGGCGTACTGGCACGTCGCCGTCCAGCAGGACGAGGGGACCTTGGCGTGGGACGGGCTGTGGCGACTGCTGGCGTTCTCGGTTCCTGAGCACCGGCGCGCCGACCGCGACGCCTTGCGCAGCACCCTGGCATACCTCGGGGCTGTCGCGCTCACCCCGGGCCTCTACGTCAGCCCGCACGACCTCACGGTTGCTCTCGGCGCCGAGCTCGCCGGCAAGGACGTGCACGCCGACCTCACGACGGCGACGTCGGCGACCGTCGTGCACGGAGGCCGATCCCTCGCCGTCCAGGTCCACGACCTGTGGCCGCTCGACGCCGTGCGTGCGGGGTACGAACGCCTCGAACGGGGGATCGGTGTGTGGCGTGCCCGACTGGCCGAGGTCCGCGCCGAGACCTCCCACGATGCTCCGCCGAGTATCTCGCTCGCCGCCCGGATCGCGCTCCACGCCGCGCTCGACCGTGCCGTGGGCCCCGACCCCCTGCTGCCCCCCGAGCTCCTGCCGCCCGACTGGCCGGGTCCGCGCGTGCGCGGTGCATTCCGGGACACGTGGGCTGCGCTCGACGGCGGGGCGCCGCTGTCCATCATCGCGCGTTGAGCCGTGCGGCCTGGCGCGTGAGGTGCTCGCGCTCTGGCAGGTTCGTCGCAGCCAGCGCCGCCTCGGCAAAGAGCCGCGCGGCCGTCGCGACGTCGCCGGCGCGCTCGTGCAGGTACGCGGCCGCAGCGGTGAGCCGGGGGAGCGCAGGGTCGAGACCCGCCAGCGCCACGAGACCGGCCTGCGGCCCGTCCGCCTCGCCTACTGCCACAGCCCGGTTGAGCCGTGCGACCGGGCTGTCGGTGAGCCGCAGGAGCTCGTCGTACCACTCGACGATCTGCACCCAGTCGGTCTCCTCGATCGAGCGGGCGTCGGCGTGCAGCGCGGCGATGGCTGCCTGGGCCTGGAACCCGCCGAGCCGGTCGCGGGCGAGTGCTGCCTGGAGGATCTCGACGCCCTCGGCGATCATCCGGGTGTCCCACAGGCTGCGGTCCTGCTCCGCGAGCGGTACGAGGCTTCCGTCGTCGCGGGTCCGTGCCGGTCTCCGGGCGTGGTGGAGGAGCATGAGCGCGAGCAGGCCGCGCACCTCCTCGTCGTCGATGGACGCGGAGAGCTGGCGCGTGAGCCGGATCGCCTCGGCGGAGAGGTCGACCTCGCCGGTGTAGCCCTCGTTGAAGACGAGGTAGAGGACCCGCAGCACGGTGGCGACGTTGCCGGGCTGGTCGAACGCGACGCCTGCGACGGTCCGCTTGGCGCGGCTGATCCGCTGCGCCATCGTCGGCTCCGGGACGAGGTACGCCTGCGCGATCTGTCGGGTGGTCAGCCCGCCCACCGCGCGCAGCGTGAGCGCGACGGCGGACGCCGGTGTCAGGGACGGGTGCGCGCAGAGGAAGTAGAGCTGCAGCGTGTCGTCCACCCCGCTGGCCGGCCCGGGTGCGGGCTCGTCCTCGACGACCAGCTCGCGCCGCCGCCGGGACGCGTCGGCCCGCGTGGCGTCGAGGAACTTGCGCCAGGCCACGGTGACCAGCCAGCCCTTCGGGTCCCGGGGCGGGTCGTCCTCCCACGAGCGCACCGCCTCGACCAGGGCGTCCTGGAGGGCGTCCTCGGCCGCCGCGAAGGGTGCTCCGCGACGGACGAGGACGCCGATCACCGTGGGTGCGAGGGTGCGGAGCAGCGCCTCGTTCACCGTGTCACTCCGTGACAGTCGGCGGCATCGTGAGGAACGGGCGGATCTCGAGCCACTCGTGGATCGGCTTCCCGCCCGCGCCCGGCGCCGCCGACAGCTCGCCGGCCAGCTGGAGCGCCCGCTCGTAGGTCTCCGTGTCGATGATCATCCAGCCCGCGATGAGGTCCTTCGTCTCCGCGAACGGACCGTCGGTGACCGGCGGGCGCCCTTCGCCGTCGTACCGGACGAACGTGCCCTCCGGGGAGAGGGCCTGACCGTCGACGAACTCGCCCGTGCCCTCGAGCCGGGCAGCGAAGTCGTTCATGTACTGGATGTGCGCCGACACCTCGTCGGGTGTCCAGCGGTCCATCGGGACGTCGTTCACCGCTGCCGGCGCGCCGCGGTAGTGCTTGAGGAGCAGGTACTTCGCCATGATGCTCTCCTTCGTCAGGTACGGGCCATTGTGGCCACGCTCATACCGAGGACGGAACAGCCTGCGAGATCTCGACATCCGGGCGCGAGCGGATCTGCGTGGCCGCGAGCACCCACACGAGGAGGAGGGGCAGGGACACGTACGCAGCGGTCATGAGGCCGGGCGACCGGGTGAGATATCCGGCGCCGGAGACGACGAGCGCCAGGACCGTCGCGCCCGAGAGGGCGACGAAGAGCGGCGCGAGCGCGGGCGCAGCCGTGCCGCGGGGGCGCCAGCCGTGGACGACTGCGATCCATGCGGCGAGCACGAGCATCTTCGTCCCGTCGGCGACGGTGATGGTCGTCCACACGGTGACGGGGTCGATGGACTCCGTGGCCGAGACGAGCACCAGCTCGCCGGTGAGCTGCACGAGAGACAGCACCGCGGCCGCGCTCGCCAGCAGAAGCGACGCCGCGCGGCGTCCCGAGGGTGGGAGGCGGGCACCCAGCGCGACGAGGAGGACGGCGGCGACGCCGTGCACGAGCACCGCGAAGATCGTGACGGTCGGGGAGGCCGCTGTCGCGTCTCTGATCTGGGCCGCGTCGGCGTCCGGGAGGAGGTCTGGCCCTCCGAGCACCAGGCCGACGACCCAGCACAGCACGTAGCCAACACCGACCGCCTGCAGGGTTCGTCCGGCGGCAGGGCTTGTCAGGGGTCGCATGGCGGCGAACGTAGCGTGCCAGCGTGAACGCAGGGTGGCCGACGCCTACGCTCGGGCCATGACCGAGGTGGACACGGCCGGCACGGACCGCGAGAGCGCGCGTGCGTTCTACGACACGGTCGCGGCAAGCTACGCCGCGATGCTTCCGGACACGTCGTTCGAGGCACCCCTCGACCTCGCTGTGCTGGACCACTTCGTCGCTTCGCTGCCTCCCTCACCGGCGCCGGTGCTCGACGCGGGGTGCGGGGCGGGACGGATGCTCGGCTACCTCACGGGTCGAGGTGTCGAGCGCGTCGACGGTGTGGACCTGTCGCCAGCGATGATCCGTGAGGCGCGCGCGGCGCATCCCGGGGTGCCCCTTGCCGTCGCGGACCTGGGGGCGCTGCCGTTCGACGACGGTGCGTTTCGGGGGGTGCTCTCCTGGTACTCGATCATCCACGTCTCGCCCGACCACAGCGCCGCGGTGCTGCGCGAGCTCGCGCGCGTGCTCGCACCGGGTGGCGCGCTCCTGCTCGGGTTCCAGGCAGGCGCCGGTGAACGCCTCGTCGACGGGGCGTACGGGCACGACGTGCAGGTCCGCGCGCACCTGCACAGCACGCAGGGGGTCGCTGAGGATCTCGTGGCGCTGGGCCTCGAGATCCTTGCCACGGTCGACCGGGCGCCGCGGCCCGGCGAGCGGAACGCGCAGGGGTTCGTCCTGGCGCGCAGGCCCTGAGCTGCGTCGAGCGGGTCGGCGCGGGAGTGCTTCCGAGTCCGCGCCTGCTCAGCGCCCGAGCACGAGCGACTGGATCGCGACGACCGCAGCCCCCCGAGCCCACAGCGCGAGCTCGGGGCTCTGCAGGGAGATCTCGGGGTCGCGGGTGCGCGGGTTGCGGTCGTGGTGGAGCCCGTCGCGGACGGCGGCCGCGGCGACCTGCGCGAGGCGCACGCCCTCGCCGCCGAGGACGATGCGCTCGGGCATCGTGAGGTTCGCGACGGCGGCGAGCATCCGCCCGAGCGCACGGCCGGCCCGGTCGACGACGCCGGACGCGACCGGGTCGCCGGCAGCGGCGAGGTCGAGGAGCTGGTCGTAGGTGACCTCGCGCCCGAGCGCGGACGAGCCCTCGGTGACGAGCGCGCCGATCGTGAGCATCGCCGTCGCGCAACCGGCGTGCCCGCACGGGCCGGTGGGGCCGGTCGCGTCGAGCGGGAAGTGGGACAGCAGGCTGAGCCCCGCTTCCGGGCTCGTCACGGCCTCGCCGTGGACCACGAGGCCGTAGCCGATACCGGCGCCGATCGTGAAGAGCGCGAAGCGGTCGCACCCGTGCCCCTCGCCGAACCAGTGGGTGGCCTCGGTGACGGCGACGATGTCGTTCTCGACGACGGTACGCAGACCGGTCCGAGTCGTGAGGAGCTCGCCCAGCGGCACGTCGAGCCACCCGAGGTGCGGTGCGTCGGTGACGACGGACCGGCCGTCGACGTGCCCGCCGACACTCACGCCCAGGCCGGTCACGCCCGCGCCGGCACTCAGTGCGGCGAGCCGGGAGACGAGCCGGTCCGTGAGCGCGGCGACGACGTCGAGCACGTCCTGCGGCTCGTGGCCGGGAAGCGGTGCGTCGTCGGCTGCGAGGATCTCGGCGCGCAGGTCGGTGAGCGCCGCGTAGGCGTGGTCGCCCGTGAGCTTGACGCCGATGAAGTGGTGCGACCCGGGGACCACCGCGAGCGGCTGGGCCGGGCGTCCGAGCCGGGGAGAGGTTCCCGCGCCGTCCGTGGCGTCGGCGGCCGTCTCGGGCGCGCCCACCTCGACGGAGCCGGCTTCCACGAGGAGGCCGGAGTCGAGCAGCGGTCGGGTCAGCCGGGTGAGGCTGCCGGGGGACAGAGCCATGCGGCGGCTGAGGTCGCGGCGGGAGAGCGGCCCGTCGAGGAGGACCTCGAGCGCGATCCGGCGCGCGGCGCCGGTGAGCGGCTCCCAGGCCCGGTGGTCACCGGTGCGGGGTGCGCTGAGGCGAGTCTCGAGGGTCATGGTGGGGGCAGTTTATTCGCTGGAGCAACTAAATGCTAGGGCGGTGTGTCAGGGAATTCTGGGCGATACGAGCGCTCCCGCGCTTGGTTGACACGCCTTAAGTTCTGCACTAGAACTAAGTGCGCAGCGGCCGTGTGCCGCGTCGTCCAGACGAAGGAGTCACCGACCGTGTCAGCCCCTGACCTCCTGCACCTGCGCGCGGCCGGCGTCAGCCTCGTGCTCGACTGCTCCGGCCACCTCCTGCCTCGCGTCCTGCACTGGGGCGCAGACCTCGGCGACGTGCCGGGTGTCGAGCTGGAGGCCCTGCGCACCGCGAGCGTCCCGCAGGTGGCGGGCGCCACGATCGACGTCCCCGTGCCGCTGTCCATCGTCCCCGAGCAGTCCGTCGGCTGGCTCGGCACGCCCGGTATCGCCGGGCACCGTGCCGGGGCGGACTTCTCCACCGCGTTCCGGGTCGAGGGCCTGGGAGTCACCGCGCCCGGCACCACCACCGACGAGGCCGGCGAGTCCCACCCGACGGTCCAGCGCGTGACCGTCCGCGCCGCCGACTCCGCAGCCGCACTCGGCCTCGTCCTCGAGATCGAGCTCCTCCCGTCGGGGATCGTCCGCCAGCGCGCGACGCTCACGAACACGGCCGACCCTGCCACCTCCCGCCCCGAGTACACGCTCTCGTCGATGGACCTCTCGCTGCCCGTCCCGAGCGAGGCCGACGAGATCCTCGACTTCACCGGCCGCTGGATCCGTGAGCGCGCCGCGCAGCGCAAGCCCTTTACGTTCGGCACCCATGTCCGTGAGGTCCGCAAGGGTCGCGGTCACGATGCGACGCTCATCGTGGCCGCCGGCCGCGCCGGCTTCGGGTACCGCTCCGGCGAGGTGTGGGGTGTGCACGTCGCGTGGTCCGGAAACTCGCGGATCGTCGCCGAGAAGATCCAGGGTGGTGCCCGCCACCTCGCCGCCGGCGAGCTGCTCCTCGCGGGCGAGATCATCCTCGGTGCGGGGGAGAGCTACGAGACTCCGTGGGTGTTCGCGTCCTACGGCGACGGGCTCGACGAGATGTCGAGCCGCTTCCACTCCTACCTGCGCTCGCGCCCTCACCACCCGAGCACCGCCAACGGTCGCCCGGAGCGCCCGGTCCACATCAACGTGTGGGAGGCCGTGTACTTCGACCACCGCCTCGACAAGCTCACGGCCCTCGCCGACGAGGCGGCCGCGATCGGCGTCGAGCGGTACGTCCTCGACGACGGCTGGTTCCGCCACCGCCGCGACGACACCGCAGGGCTCGGCGACTGGTACGTCGACGAGGACGTCTGGCCCGACGGCCTGGGGCCGCTCGTCGACCACGTGCGCGGTCTCGGCATGCAGTTCGGCCTGTGGTTCGAGCCGGAGATGATCAACCCGGACTCCGACCTCGCCCGCGCACACCCGGAGTGGATCATGGCGACGGGCGACCGTCTGCCACCCGAGGCGCGCCAGCAGCAGGTCCTCGACCTCGGCCACCAAGGGGCTTTCGACCACGTCCTCGAGCGTATCGACGCGATCCTCACCGAGTACCCGATCGGGTACATCAAGTGGGACCACAACCGTGACCTCGTCGACGCGGGCCACTCCCCGACGGGCCGCGCGGGCGTCCACGACCAGGCCGCCGCGCTCTACCGGCTGCTCGACGAGCTCCGGCGCCGTCACCCCGGCGTCGAGATCGAGAGCTGCTCGGGTGGCGGCGGTCGCGCCGACCTCGGCATCCTCGAGCGCACCGACCGCATCTGGGCGTCCGACTGCATCGACGCCCTGGAGCGCCAGAGCATCGAGGCCGGTACCGGCCTGCTCGTGCCGCCGGAGATGATCGGCTCGCACATCGGCTCTCCGCACAGCCACACGACCGGTCGGCGCCACGACCTCGACTTCCGCGCCGGGACGGCGTTCTTCAGCCACCTCGGCATCGAGTGGGACCTCACCGCCGCGAGCGCCGAGGACAAGGCCGAGCTGGCGCAGTGGATCGCGCTCCACAAGGAGCACCGCGACCTCCTGCACACCGGGACCGTGGTCCGGGCGGACCACCCGGACCCGTCGGTGTGGGTGCACGGCGTGGTCTCTGCCGACGCCGCCGAGGCGATCTTCTCGGTCGTCCAGCTGACGACCGGTGCGAACGAGATGCCGGGCCGCGTCCGCTTCCCCGGCCTCGACCCCGCCACGACGTACCGCGTCCACCACCTCGACCCCGGCGCAGGCATCACCGACCACCAGGGCGCCCGCCGCCTCGGCTGGTGGGACGACGGCGTCGAGCTGTCGGGCCGCATCCTGGCCACCGTGGGCGTCCAGGCGCCCATCCAGCACCCCGAGCACTGCGTCCTCCTGCATGTCACTGCTGTCCGAGAGGTTCTCTGATGACCACCACCGACGCGGCGCGCGTGCGCCGCACCGCCACGACGCTCGCGGACGGCCGCGACCTGTTCTACTTCGACGACTCCGAGCCGTACGTGTCCGGCGAGGCGACCCGTCGTCTCGACGACCCGCGCCCCTTGCCAGGCCGCTACGACCCGGTCGTCACCGTCGACGAGGACGGGGTCGAGACCACGAAGCCCGTCACCGGGCCGACGATGCGCTACGACGTCCTCACCGGTGAGTGGATCCCGCACGCCGCCCACCGCATGAACCGCACCCACCTGCCCCCGGCGGACGCGAACCCCCTCGCCCCGGCGAAGCCCGGCGCGGCGTACTCCGACGGCGAGATCCCGGCCGAGGACTACGACGTCGTCGTGTTCGAGAACCGCTTCGCCTCCCTCATGCGCATCCCCGGTGCGCCCGACGAGGTGACCGCCCTCGACGGCGAAGAGCTGTGGCAGGTGCGGCCCGCGGCCGGTCGCTGCGAGGTCATCTGCTTCTCCCCGGACTCCACCCAGTCGCTCGCGACGGTGGGCCCGAAGCGCATGCGCACGATCATCGAGGCATGGGCCGACCGCACCGCAGAGCTCGGCGCGATCGACGGCATCGAGCAGGTGTTCTGCTTCGAGAACCGTGGCCGCGAGATCGGCGTGACCCTCACGCACCCGCACGGCCAGATCTACGCCTACCCGTACGTCACCCCGAAGACGGACGTCATGCTCCGTCAGGCGCGCGCCCACCGCGAGCGCACCGGCCGCAACCTCCTCAAGGACGTCCTCGAGGCCGAGCTGCGCTCCGGTCGCCGCGTCGTGCTCGAGTCCGAGCACTGGGTCGCCTACGTCCCGGCGGCCGCTCGTTGGCCCATCGAGGTCCACCTCGCGCCGCGTCGCGACGTCGCCGACCTGCCCGCGCTGACCGACGCCGAGCGCGCCGACCTCGCGGACGTCTACCTCGAGCTTCTCGGTCGTATGGACCGCTTCTTCCCGGCCGACGCGGACGGGAACCCGACCATCGCGCCGTACATCGCCGCGTGGCACCAGGCGCCGGTCCGTGAGGGCCGCGACGACCTGCGCCTGCACCTGCAGCTCTTCTCCATCCTCCGCGCGCCCGGCAAGCTCAAGTACCTCGCCGGCTCGGAGTCCGGTGCGGGTGCGTGGATCAGCGACACGACGCCCGAGCGCATCGCCGACCGCCTCGTCGAGGTCGCCTCGGGTGCGGCGGAGGTGACGGCATGAGCGCCCCGCAGTACGCGCTCGAGTGGCTCGACGCGTGGAGCGTCGAGGACGGCGACTCCCGCGCCGCGGCCCTCTTCACGGAAGTGTTCGGCGCGCAGCCCGACGGCACGTGGTCGGCTCCCGGTCGCGGCAACCTCATCGGTGAGCACACCGACTACAACGGCGGGCTCGTGCTCCCGTTCGCGCTCCCGCACCGCACCTACGCGGCGATGAGCCGCCGGGACGACGGCCTCGTGCGGCTCGTGTCGGCGCAGGAGCAGGGTGTGGTGCGCACGGTCGCGCTCGCCGACGTCGCGCCGGGTGCCGTCGACGGCTGGGCGGCGTACGTCACGGGTGTCGCCTGGGCGCTCGCTCAGGACGGGCACGCGGTGGGCGGTTTCGACCTCGCCATCACGTCGTGCGTGCCGTACGGCGCCGGCCTCTCGTCGTCCGCGGCCCTCGAGGGATCGGTCGCGATGGGTCTCGACGCTCTCTACGGACTGGGCCTCGGTGCCGACGACGCAGGCCGTCAGCGCCTCGTCGCAGCGTGCATCCGGGCGGAGAACGAGATCGCCGGCGCGCCGACGGGCGGCATGGACCAGGCCGCCGCGCTGCGGACCCGCGAGGGCCATGCGCTCCTCCTCGACTGCCGCAGCCTCGAGGTCGAGCACATCCCCTTCGACCTCGCGGCGAGCGACCTCGCGCTCCTCGTCATCGACACCCGTGCGGAGCACCAGCTCGTCGACGGGCAGTACGCCGCTCGTCGGACCACGTGCGAGGCCGCCGCGGCCGCCCTGGGTCTCGGGACGCTGCGCGAGGTCACGGATCTCGAGAGCGCCCTCGACCGCCTCTCGGCAGCCGGTGTGCTCGACGCGAGCGGGCAGGACCCCGAGGTCGTGGCGCACCGTGTGCGCCACGTCGTCACGGAGATCGCCCGGGTCGAGGAGGTCCTCGCCCTGCTCGAGGAGGGCCGTACCGCTGATGTCGGCCCCGTCCTCACCGCCGCGCACGCGTCGCTGCGCGACGACTACGAGGTGAGCTGCGAAGAGCTCGACGTGGCGGTCGCGTCCGCGCTCCGCGCAGGTGCGCTCGGTGGCCGGATGATCGGCGGTGGCTTCGGTGGCTCTGCCATCGCGCTCGTGCGTGCCTCGGACGTCGAGGCGGTCGCGACCGCTGTCGCACGCGCTTTCGCGGCCGAGAACTTCACGCCGCCGGCATTCCTCGTCGCGATCGCGTCGGCGCCGGCCGCCTGAGGCGACGCGGGCCCTCGCTCGCCGGTCCGGGTCGTGGGACCCGAACCGGCGCGCGATGATGGGGGGACCGGGACGTCAACCGGTCCACCACCGACGTCAGGACGAGCCATGGCCGAGCACGAGATCCGGCACTCCACGACGATCGCCGCCCCCGTCGAGGCCGTATGGGCCGAGATCACCAAGGTCGGAACACGCCAGCGAGCACAGCTCGACTCCGTTCTCACGACGACGTTCCTGCCGGGCGACCCTCTGTACTACACGTCCGAGGACGGCTCCCGGGTCTTCATGGTCGGGCGCGTGCTCGAGGTCGATCCGCCCAGGACCTTCCGGCACACCCAGGTCCTCACGATGCGGCACGATCCCGTGACGGTGGTCGAGTGGCACCTGGAGCCGGACGTCGGAGGCACCCAGGTGACGCTCGTCAACTCCGGCTGGCCCGACGCAGCAGCCATGGCGAAGGTCGACACGACGTGGGAGGGGATCCTCGCGAACCTCAGGTCCGTCGTCGAGACCGGTGACGTCCCGGGCCGACAGAAGATGACCCTCTTCTTCATGCGCACGTTCATGTTCATGATGCCGGCCTCGACCAGGACGGCGAACGTCGTCGTCCCGGACTGATCCGGGACGACGACGCCGCAGCCCTCACCGCGGGCGGACCGTCAGTCGAAGTGGCAGAACACGTCACCGTCGACGGTCCCGGCCACGTCCCCCTCGTAGGTCGCGGTGAACCTGTCCGCCTCGGCCCGCGTGGCGAAGACGAGAGCGACACCGGACCTCAACGTGTCGTCCGGACCGAAGACGTCCCCGGCGGCACCCTGGCACATGAACGGCCACAGCGCGTCGCCGTAGCCGAGCGCGGTCGTCGCGGCGGACGCGGCGTCGATGACGGACTGGTCGTCGCTCGGCAGCGCCAACCACACGACGCTCGTGTCCGCCACCCCGGCCATCACCGTGACGGTGTCGATGACCGACGGCATGCCCGCGGCCTGGTAAGGACTCTGCGTGGGCGAGCCCGTCTCGTCGATCCAGAGGTCGGCGATCGCAAACCGCGAGACGTAGCTCTCGTCCACGGGGAGGAGGTCTCCTTGCGTGGAGTCCCCCTGCATGGACGTCCGCGCAGTCACGGTGTAGCGGTGATCGGTCCAGACCTCGTAGCGACCAGCCGGCAAGGTCCCGACCGCCGTCCCTCCCGGCGTGCAGGCCTGGATCCACAGGGTCCCCTCGACCTCTCTCGTCTTGGCACCGCCGAGCTCGAAGGCCTCCATCGCGGGGGCCGCGTCCTGCGCGCGCCCGACGACGATCCCCTCCCGGGCGAGGACGAGAGGGATCGTCGCCTCCGCATCGCCGGCGACCGTGCTCAGCTCGCGGTTGTCGAGAGAGACCACGAGCGACGCGGGCCCGGGGACGCTGAGCGTGGACAGGTCCGTCGGCGTCGTCATGTGGATCCGGCCGGTGGCGTTCTCAGGTGTTCTGGTCCCCAGCTCGGCAGTCGCCCCGCACTGCGGGAACACCGCCGACGGGTCTGCCACGGGGAGCGTCGCGACGGGCTCGACCGCGGGCGTCGTAGTCGTCTCTTCGGTCGGGGTGGGGGCCGCAGACACGCCGGGCCGTGGCGAGCCGATGACGTCGGGCACCGGGCCGTGCTCGTCGTCCCCGGCCAGCTGGACCGCGGCGAACGCGGTCCCGCCGACGAGCGCCAGGCTACCGAGGGTCGAGCCGATGACGAGGGCGGGACGGCGCCGCCGCTTGGCGCGGATGCGCTCGGCGACCGCGCGTCGCATCTCGTCAGCAGTCATGGCCTGGTCGACAGCGGAGTCGACCGCGCGGTGGAACGAGGTGTTCAGGTCGTCGCTCACTGGTGGCTCCTCGGCTCGTTCGTGGTGGGTGGTGCGGGGGCGAAGCGGGTGTCGCCGCCCGCGGTGGGCGCGAGATCGGCCAGCAGCGAGCGCAAGGCAGCGTGGGCGTCGTGCAGGTGGCGACCGACGGTGCCCTCGGCGATGCCGAGCTCGGTGGCGATCTGGGCGACGGTCAGGTCGTCGAAGTGGCGCAGGACCACGCACGCCCGTTGGCGCGGGGACAGCTGTTGGAGCGCAGCCGCGATGTCGACCTCGTCGCTCGTCGCGCCGTCGCTGCTCTCGCGCCGTTCGGCGCTGCCGACGAGGTGCTTGATACCGGACCACCGCCGGCGCTTGCGGTACGCGTCGAGGTAGATGGTGAAGATCGCCCGGCGTACGTACCCCTCGGCGGCCCCGTGCTGGGGTACCGATCTCCGCGAGAACACCTTGACGAGCGCGTCCTGCACGAGGTCTTCCGCCTCGCGGACGTCGCTGCTCAGCAGATAGGCGTACCCGAGGAGCGCGCGGTGGCGTGTCCGTACGAGCTCACCCATCTCCTCTTCCCAGTCCTGCATGTGTGTGTCTCTCCCTGCGCTGTCGGTGGCCGTCACACATCATGACGCTCGGCAACGCTAGAACCTTGGGGGTGATCTGCGAGCGGGGCCGTCTCCCTCACGACCGCCGCACCTGTCGACGCGGTGGTGACGCTCGTCGACGGCGGCGAGTCTCCTGGTGCCTGTGGGTCAGGCGAGCGACACGTGGTGCACGTGCGCGAGGCGCGAGCCGGGGAAGACGAGCTGTGTCAAGGCCACCATGCCACCGTCGACGTAGATCTCGACGACGCAGCCGTCGACGACGAGGAGCAGGTCGGTTGTGGTGCTCCCGAGCAGGGGTGCGCTGTCGACCGAGGGGAACGACGGGTGGAAGGCCACCGCACCGCTCTGGGTCCGGTCGCAGCTGAGGGTGCGTTCGTCGCCGTCCACGGTGATCGTGACGCGGTCGCCCTCGCCGCTCGCGCGGCTGGAGAGGACGACCTGATGCCGTCGCCCAGGTCCTGTGTCGACCTGCAGCTCGCGGACGAGCAGGTCGTCGGATCGCTCGTGCTGCGGGGGCAGCACGGGACGCTGTGCGACGCGGAGCGTCCCGTCACGGTCCTCCACGAGGTCCAGCTCGCGGACCAGTGACATCGCCGAGCGCCACGGAGCGGTCGGGGTGTCGTTCGCGTAGTCCCAGTTGCTGGCCCAGCCGACCGTCAGGCGACGGTCGTCGGGGACGCCGGAGAAGCTCACGGCCGCGTAGTAGTCGCGGCCGTGGTCGAGCCAGTCGTAGCTGGCGAGCTGGTCGGACGTCGAGAGCCGGTCCGGGGTGAACGTGGTCCCGTCGAAGTCCCCGACGAAGTACTGGGTGCCGGACCCTCCGGCGATCCCACCGGGGTTGAGGCTGACGAGCAGGACCCATCGGGTCCGGTTGGTGCCGCGGACCCGGAGCGGGAACAGGTCCGGGCACTCCCACACGCCACCGACCGCATGTGCAGGGCCGACGTGCGAGGCGCGGGTCCACACGATGAGGTCGGGGGAGGTGTAGACGACGACCCGCCGCTCGACAGCCTCTACGGCCACCATGACCCAGTGCCCGTCCCGTTCGCCGTACCAGAAGACCTTCGGGTCGCGGAACTCCGAGGAGCCGATGTCGAGGACCGGGTTGCCTGCGTACCGCGTCCAGGTGTCCCCGTCGTCGAGGCTGTAGGCCAGGGACTGCGCCTGCCGGCCGGGATGGGGGCTCGCGGCGGTGGATGCGCTGGTGTACACGGCGACCATCGCCACCTGGTCGGGACCCGCGAGCCCGGAGGTGTTGTGGTGGTCGACGACCGCGCTCCCGGAGAACACCATCTCCTCCGGGGTGTTCCTGATGGCGACCCCCTTCTCGGTCCACGAGACGAGGTCTGTCGAGGTGGCGTGGCCCCAGGAGATGTTTCCCCAGGTGCTGCCCTCAGGGTTGTTCTGGTAGAAGAGGTGGTACACGCCCTTGTGGTGGACCAGCCCGTTGGGATCGTTCAACCAGGTGTCGCGCGTGGTGAAGTGCGCCGATGGGCGCAGGTGCGTGGCGATCGGCTCGGTGGCGGTGTCGCTTGCCGGGCGGGAGGAAGTCACGGAGTTCCTGACGTGTCGGTGGGGCGAGGGCGGTCGGGGAGCGCCGGAGCGCCCGGTGGCACGGTGCGGGCCGTGTGATGGCCCGCACCGCACCGTGCGTACTACTCGCCGCCCTGCTGGAAGCGGTCGTAGGCGTCCTGATAGACGGCGGTGATGTCAGCGACGCCCATCGACTCGAGCTGGGAGACGTAGCCGTCCCACTCCGCGTCCAGGGTGTCGTTGACGATCCAGGAGGCGAACTTCTCCTTGACGAGCGTGTTGACGTCCGTCTGCGCGAACGAGACCTGGTCCAGCTCCTCGTTGGAGAGCATCACTGGCGGATAGGCCTCGTTCGCCTGGTGCGGTGCGTAGTGCTCGGCGACCAGGTCCTGACGGTGCTTCGCCCGCGGCTCAGGGGCCACGACGGTCTCGAAGTCCTGCTGCGTGGTGATCTTCGGTCCGCCCGGGGCGACCTTCTGACGGCGCTCGCCCTCGGATGCGCCCTCCTCGGCGGGGATCTGGACGAGCAGGCCGCTCGCGTCCTCCTCGAGCGTCACGCCGATCGGCCCCCAGCTGGCCTGGGCGGACATGACGGGGTCGAAGAGCCGGTCGGCCCAACGGATCGTGGCGGCCGGGTACTGGTTGGACCGGGTGAGGGCCATCGCACCTCGGCCGATCTCCTGGTTGCTCGTGACGCTCGCGAGCCGCTCACCGTCGACGCCCTCGAGGACGCCCAGCATCGCGTAGTCGCCTGCACGATCCGTTCCCACCATCTCGTTGAGCTCCCACCAGAAGAAGGAGCCGACGATCGCGGTGTCGGACTTTCCCTTGGCCAGGTAGGCGACGTCGTCCTGGGAGAAGGACTCAGGGTCGATGAGCCCGTCGGCGTACCAGTCCGCGAGGCCCTGGACGCCGGCCTTGTACTCGTCGGTGGTCGCCGTGAACTCGACCTGGCCATCACGCACGATGCGGTGGTCGTTGTTCTCCGGCTGGCCGCCGAGTGCGGCGACGAGGTCCCACGGGTTGGCGCAGAACGAGTCGGTGCGGAAGGTCAGCGGGATCTCGTCGGCGAGGCCGTTCCCGTTCGGGTCCTGGGTCTTGAACGCCTCCAGGGCGTCGCGGTACTCCTCGATCGTGGTGGGCATCGGGATGCCCAGCTGGTCGAGCCAGGCCGTGTTGATGAAGAGGAAGTTGGGGTACTGGAGGATGCCGAGCTCCTCCACCGACGGCAGCGTGTAGATGTGACCGTCCGACGCCGTGATCGCCGCGCGGATGTCCGGGCGCTCGTCGAGGATCCCGGACAGGGTCGGCGCGTGCTCGGCGATGAGGTCCTCCAGCGGGACGAGCGTCCCGCTGGAGCCGTACTGCACCACCTCGGCGTCGCTGAGGCCCGTGTTGAAGAGGACGTCGGGCAGCTCGTCGCTCGCGAGCATGAGGTTCTTCTTCTCCTGGTACACGGTGTCTGGCAGGTTCTGCCAGTCGATGGCGATGTTCGTGTCTGCCTCCCACTGCTGGACGAGCTCCATCTCGGAGTAGTCCGGGGCGAGGGCTGACTTGGCGCCTCCGAACGTCAGCGTCAGGGTCTCGTCGACGATGGGCAGCCCCTCGGCGTTGAAGCCGAAGTCGGCGGAGGCGTCCGGGAGCTCGGCGGCGGGGCCGCTCCCGCCGCAGCCGGCGATGAGGAGGGCGCCGGCGGCGGTCAGGGCGGCGGGCATGAGGAAACGACGGTGTCTCATCGGTGTGTCTCTCTGTGAGTGTTCGAGATGGTGGAGCGGAAAGGGGGTCCCGCATCGGCGGGAGAAAAGGGGGGAGGTGCGTTCAGCTCTTGACAGCGCCGAGGAGGGCGCCCTTCGTGAAGTGCTTCTGCATGAATGGCAGGACGATGAGCAGCGGGACCGTGGAGACGACGATCATCCCGTACTTGATCAGCTCGCCGATCCGCTGTGCAGCGGCATAGGAGTCCATCGCGCCCGAGCCTCCGGCGGAGGAGACGTCGGACTGGATGAGGACGTTTCGCAGCACGAGCTGGAGCGGATACTTGTTCTCGTCGTCGAGGAAGATCAAGGCGTCGAAGAACGCATTCCAGTTGCCGACGAGGTGAATCATGATCATGAGGAAGATGAGCGGTTTCGACAGCGGCAGGACGACCTGGAGGAAGAACCTGAAGTCGTTGGCCCCGTCGAGCTGGGCGGCGTCGCGGAGCTCTTCGGGGACGTTGTTCTCGAAGAACGCCCGAGCGATGATGAGGTTCCAGACCCCGATCGCTCCTGGGAGCACCACTGCCCAGATCGAGTCGAGCATCCCGAGGTCCCGCACCACGAGGTACCGGGCGATCAGTCCACCGTCGATGAACATCGTGATGATGAACAGCAGCATGAAGAAGGTCCGGCCGAACAGGTCCTTGCGGGAGAGTGCGTACGCCGCGCAGAGGATGGAGACCACGCTGATGGTCGTGCCGACGAGGGTGTAGAGGACCGAGTTGGCGAATCCGCGCACGATCGCCGGGTCGGAGAAGATGAGGCCGTAGCCCTCGGTGGTGAACCCCTTGGGCCACAACCACACGTTGCCGTTGAGGATCTGCGACGGCTCGCTGACCGATGCGATGAGGATGAAGTAGAGCGGGTAGAGGATGGCGATGATCGCGGCGACGAGAAGCCCGGTCGCCATCACGGTGAACAGGGGATCGGCCATGCGGGACCGGAGCGGTGCGCGACGGGGCGCCCGGGAGGTGGGGAGGGTCGCTGTCGACGTGCGGGCGACCGTGGTTCGGGTCATCTGGCTCATGGCGTCGTCACCACAGACTGGACTGGTTGGCCCTGCGTGCGACCCAGTTGAAGGTCGCCAGCAGAGTGAGGTTGATGAGGGAGTTGAAGAGGCCGATCGCGGCGGAATAGCTGAACTGCGCCTGTTGCAGACCGGCTTTGTAGACGTAGGTCTGGATGACCTCGGAGGTCGGCAGGTTGAGGTCGGTCTGCATGAGCAGGACCTTCTCGAAACCGAGGTTGAAGAGGTTGCCGATGGCGAGGATGAACAGGATCGTGATCACCGGCATGATGCCGGGGATATCGATGTTCCGTATTCTCTGCCACTTGTTGGCGCCGTCCATGCGGGCGGCCTCGTGCAGCGACGGGTCGATAGCCGTCAGCGCGGCGAGGTAGACGATCATCGAGAATCCGGCGTTCTGCCAGACGTCCGACCCGATGTAGAGCGGCCGGAACCATTCGGGTGCGCCCATGAAGAAGACGGGTTCGCCACCGAAGACTTCGATCGCGTTGTTGACGATCCCTGCGCGCGGGGAGAAGAGCAGGTGGATCATGCCGACGACCACGACGACCGAGATGAAGGACGGTGAGTAGAGCACGGTCTGGGTGAACTTCTTGAAGCGTTCGTTCTGGAGCTGGTTGACGATGAGCGCCAGGATGATCGGCACGGGGAACGCGAGGACGAGTCCGAGCGCGTTGAGCGTCAGTGTGTTGGTGAGCAGTCGCTCGAACTGGAACGACTCGATGAATCGTTGGAAGTTGTCGAGGCCCACCCAGGGGCTCCCGGAGAAGCCGTCGACGGGGTTGTAGTCGCGGAATGCGATCTGAGCCCCGTACATGGGCCAGTACTTGAAGATCGCCACGTAGATGACGGCAGGCAGAAGTAATACGTATAACTGCCACGAGGCGACGAGGCGACGCCATCGGGGCGCGCGCGGTCGCAAGAGCGGTCCGGGTTGTGGTCGATCGAGCTGGGTGGTCATCTGTGCACCTTTGCACTCGTCACGGATCGTCGGACGACCAGTGAGCAGTCGATGGGGTGGTCGGCCGGCGGTTCGCCGGTCGGGTCGAGCAGCAGCTGCAGCGCCGTGCGAGCCATCTGCTCGTAAGGAAGCTCCAGCGTCGTCAGTCCGGGGTCCAGGAACGGTGCCAGGGTGTCCTGGTTGTCGAACCCGACGATCGAGCAGTCGTCGGGCACCTGCAGGCCAAGGCCTTCCAGGGCGCGGTAGGCACCCCAGGCGGTCCGGTCGTTCCCGCAGAAGATCGCCGTCGGGGGCTCCGACGAGGTGGTCATGAGGTCGCGCGTCAGCTCGAGGCCGTCCTCGACGACGCCCGAGCCGTACCGGACGAGCGACGGGTCGTAGGCGATGCCGGCCTCAGCCAGTGCGCGACGGTACCCCGCCAGTCGACCGATACCGGCCGGCAGCGTGCTGTCCTCAGGCTGGATGTTGATCATGGCGACATGCCTGTGCCCGGAGTCGAGCAGGTGGCGCGTCGCCGCGTAGCCCGCTCGCTCCTCGTCCGGGAAGACGCTGTGAACGAGACCTGAGCGTTCACGAGCGTTCACGACCACGGTGGGGATGCCCGCGAGAGCCTCGGGGAGGTCGAGCACACGGTGGTACATCGCGGCGTACACCACGCCGCGGACGCGGTAGGACATGAGCATGTCGATGGCGGCTGCCTCGAGCTCCGTGTCGTTGAAGGTGTCGATGCTGAGGATGACCTGGCCGGTCTCCCAGGCGTGGAGCTGCGCGCCCTTGAGCAGCTTGCCCGCGAACGGAGAGGTGGCGATCTCGTCCGAGATGAACCCCACCATCCCGGACTCGCCGCTGCGTAGCGTCCGTGCGTAGGCGTTGGTCCGGTACCCGAGGTCCTGGACCGCTTCGAGGACGCGGGCACGGGTGGTCTTGCCGACCCGCCGACCGGCGGCGTCGTTGAGGACGAGAGAGACGGTCGCCTGGGAGACGCCCGCGCGGGTCGCTACGTCCCACATCGTCGGCTGCTTGCCGTTCGTCGCTGCCATCGACCCACCTCCTCGTCGGGTTATGCGTATGACTGGACATTAGGGCCGCTTCCGGATCGCTGTCAACCCGTCCGCCCGAGCGACTGGCGCGGCACATCCGGGACGTCGGAGCGATCTGCCACCACGCGCCCTCTCACACCGTGAAGGGGGCAACCGACCCGCGGCTGTGGAGCGGCATCTCGAGCCGGCGCAGGAGGGGTGCGGCGGTCGAGGAGTCCGTGGTCGCGTGCGGGCTCCCGACCACGGACGTGAGGAGCAGCTCGACGGCCGCGCGGCCGAGCGCTTCGTGCGGGATGCCGAAGGAGGTCAGTCCGGGGCGGAGCCAGCCGGCGAGCGGATGGTCGTCGAACGACACGACCGAGACGTCGTCGGGGATGGTGCGTCCGGCTTCCTGCAACGCCTGGTACGCGCCGAAGGCGAGCCGGTCGTTGAAGCAGATGAGTGCGCCGGGTTCCGGGTGGGCGGCGAGGAGGTCGCCGGTGGCTGCCCATCCCTCCGGGGGATGCCACCGGTCGCACAGGGTGCCGGAGGCGGGTTCCAGCCCGGCGTCGTGCAGCACCTCGAGGATGCCTGCGAGCCGTTCGATCCCGGCGACGGTGTCGGGTGGGACGTCTGCCGGGCGGGGTCCGGCGCCGATCAGGTGGATCTGCCGGTGCCCGGCGTCGAGGAGCAGCCGTGCAGCAGACCGACCGGCCTCGGCCTCGTCCGGGACGATCGCGGGGAGGGGCGGACCGCCGTCGGGGACCGTGTTGAGCAGCACCGTGGGTACCCGGTCGAGGCCGGCGGGCAGGGTCCGGTTCCGGGTGAACATCGAGGCGAGGACGATCCCGTCGACCTGCCGGTCGGCCATCGCGTCGAGCAGGTCCTTCTCGGCGGTGGGGTCTCCCTCGGTCTCGCCGATGAAGAGGAGATAGCCCTGCTCGCGCGCCGCGTCGATCGCCCCTTTGATCATGTCTCCGGCCAGCTGTGAGGTCGCCACGCTGTCCGAGATGAAGCCGAGGGTCCGGGTGGAGCCCTTGCGGAGGCCGAGCGAGACGATGTTCGGTCGGTAGCCGAGCTCGTCGGAGGTGGCACGGACGCGCTGCTGGACCACCTCGGAGATCCGGAGCTCGGATCCCCGGCCGGAGAGCACCAGGGATGCTGTCGTCGAGGACACGCCCGCGGCGCGCGCGACATCGGCGAGGGTCACTCTCTTCTTCACCACGACGGTCCTCTCGTCGTCCGGGACGTCTCCGTCTGCCCTGGCGGTCGTCGCCGGTCCGGTGCGCAGCCCGTCCGGACTGCCCCGAAGGCTACCCCCGGCGACGATCGCCCGTGATGCAGATGTGATCTGCGGCGCTTGACAGGCGCGGTCGGGGAGGGCCAACATGACGGTGCTAAGACGATTTAGCACTGGCGCAGGGCACTGATGCCTTGCTCGACGAAGGGAGACACCGGTGTCTCGAACGAGTGAGAAGAGCGGCCGCAAGGCCGCGGCCACGTCGTTGTTCCTCGCAAGCCTCATCACCCTCTCCGCGTGCAGCGCACCCGGTGGGACGACCTCCGATACCGCAGACAGCGGAGGCAGCACCGCGGCCTCCGGCGAGGCGCCGACGTGCGGGACCGAAGCGGTCGAGCTCAACACCTACATCGAGACCGGCTTCCCGCTCACCAAAGAGCTGGCGACCGAGTTCACGGCGCAGTACCCCAACGTCACGTTCGACATCCGTGAGGACCAGTTCGCGGTCATCACCCAGAACGCACCGCGAGTCCTCGCCGACAACCCGCCGGACCTCATGCGCCTCCCGCAGGTCTCCGAGCTCGCGACCGACGGGCTGCTCCGCGACCTCGACCCCTACGCCGAGGCGTTCGGGTGGGACGAGTGGCCGACCTCGCAGCTCGAGCAGATGCGGGTCGACGACGAGGGGCGCCGCGGTGACGGTCCCCTCTACGCGATGGGCCTGAACTTCTCGATGACCGGCATCTTCTACAACAAGGAGCTCGCTGCCCAGGTCGGCATGACCGAGGTGCCGTCGACGCTCGCCGAGCTCGACGAGGTGCTCGCGAAGGCCGAGGCCGCCGGAATCACGCCGATCGGTCAGTTCAACGGCGGCGCGACCGGCGGCCTCGCCTTCCCGCTCCAGGGCCTCATGGCGTCCTACGGCGAGCCGGGCGACGTCAACGCCTGGACCTACCAGCAGCCCGGCGCGACGATCGACACCGAGAGCAACCTCGAGGCGGCCCAGCACCTCCAGCGCTGGGTCGACGCGGGCTACTTCCCGGACGACGTCAACGCTCTCGACTACTCCACGATGATGAGCCGCTTCATCGACGGCACGACGCTCTTCATGTTCAACGGCGACTGGGAGTCGGGCAACCTCGACACCCAGATGCCCGGCAACGTCGGCTTCTTCCTCGTCCCGGCGCTCGAGGAGGGCGGAGAGGTCGGCGCCATGTCGGCACCGCTCACCTACGGCATCTCGGCCGTCGCGGAGAACCCGGACTGCGCGGCGTTCTTCCTCGACTGGATCGCGACGAACGAGGAGGCGCGCACCATCGCCGTCGAGATCGGCGGCTCGCACCCCATGGGCCCGGCCGACGCGTTCATGCCCGAGGTCGACGCCGACACGGTGACGGCCCAGACCCTCGCCGCCGGCGCGACCATCGGTGAGGACGACGGGGCGATGGAGTTCATCGCCAACGCGACGGGGTCGATCTACGCCAAGAGCTGGACGCCCAACCTCCAGAAGCTGGCCGCGGGCGAGCAGACCCCCGAGGGTCTCCTCAGCGCGGTCCAGACCGACTACGAGAGCGAGATCGGCGGCTCATGATGCAGATGCGGACGACCAGCACGACCGGTCGCCGCGAGGACGTCGAGCAGTCGACGACCAGCCTGGACAGCAGGCGTCGTGCCCTTCGGGCGCGGCGCCTGCGCCGGGGCTGGGTCGCACTCGCCCTCGTGGTCCCGGCGGCCCTGGTGTACGTGGTCTTCGTGCTGCGGCCCCTGCTCCTGACGTTCCAGTTCTCGTTCTACGACTGGAACGGCGTCGGCCCCTCGACCTGGGTCGGGGTCGAGAACTACACGCGGCTCTTCGGTGACCCCGAGATGCTCGGGTCGATCGTCAACGCCCTCCAGCTCATCGTGTACTTCAGCTTCGTCCCCGTCCTCCTCGGGCTCCTCACCGCGGCGACGATCCGGAAGATGGCGACGAGCCACCTCGCGATCGTCTCGCGCACCGTCCTGTTCCTCCCGCAGGTCATCCCGCTCGTCGCCGCCGGCATCATGTGGACCTGGCTCATGTCCTCGGACGGGCTCGTCAACGAGATCCTGCGGGCCGTCGGGCTCGGCGCCTTCACCAAGGCGTGGCTCGGAGACTTCGACACGGCGCTCCCTGCCGTGGGCGTCATCGGCGCCTGGGTCGCGCTCGGCCTCTGCATGCTCCTCCTGCTGGCCGGCATGACCAAGATCGACCCCTCGCTCTACGAGGCGGCTCGGATCGACGGCGCCGGTGCTGCCCGGGAGTTCTTCTCGATCACGTTGCCGAGCCTGCGCCAGGAGATCGGCGTGTGCGTCACCGTGACCGTCATCGCCGCGCTGGCGAGCTTCGACATCGTCTACATCTCGACCCAGGGCGGTCCGGGCAACAGCACGCTCGTGCCCGGCCTCGAGATCTACTACCTCGCCTTCTTCAGCAGGGAGATCGGGCAGGCGTCCGCGCTCGCCGTGGCGTTCATGGTCCTCGTGCTCGCGATCATCCTGCCGATCCAACGCCTCTCCAGGGAAAGTGACTGATGATCGTCTCCCGCCGCGAGACGTGGCTCGGCCGCGTCCTGCTCCTCCTGCTCATGCTCGTGACGCTCGTCCCGTTCGTCACGCTCTTCATCACGGCCCTCCACCCTCCAGGGAGCTATCCCTCCGGCCTGACGCTCCCCGAGACGCCGCACTGGTCGAACTTCGTCGACGCGTTCCAGGCCGCGAACATGGGCGCGCTGCTCTGGTCGAGCGTGCTCATCGAGCTCGGTGTCGTCCCGCTCGCGCTCGTCATCGCCACGCTGGCAGGGTTCTCGTTGGGTCATCTCCGCCCGCCGGGGCACAAGTGGATCTTCCTCGTCTTCGTGCTCGGGCTGACCCTGCCGTTCCAGGGCGTCATCGTGCCGCTCTACTTCCAGATGCGCGACTTCGGTCTGCTCAACACGCGGTGGGCGATCATCCTGCCGCTGCTCGGCCTGTACATGCCCTTCGCGGTCATGTGGATGCGCGCCCACTTCGTCAACATGCCCCAGGAGCTCTCCGAGGCGGCGAGGATCGACGGTGCGGGAACCTGGCAGCTGTTCAGCCGGATCCACGTCCCGCTCTCGGCACCGGCGCTGTCGTCCCTCGGGATCCTCCTGTTCCTCTGGACCTGGAACCAGTTCCTGCTCGCGGTCGTGCTCGTCGACGACCCGACGAAGCGCACGATGGCCGGCGCGCTCGGGGCCTTCCAGGGCCAGTGGGGCACCGACATCCCGCTGCTGTGCGCGGGCTCTCTCCTCATCCTCACACCGACGCTCATCGTCTTCCTCGCGTTCCAGCGCCAGTTCGTCGCGGCCCTCATGCAGGGAGCCGTGAAGGGATGACCGCAGGGACCTCCTTCGTCGGCCTGCGTCCTCCGTTCGACCCCCAGGTCGCCCGGGCGCTCGACGAGAACCGGGCGGACGTCGTCACGGGGATGACTGCGGCGGAGATCGTGCCCTTGCGGGAGCGTGCCGAGCCGCCGACCCTCGACGAGCTCACGCTGTCCGGTGCCTACGTCCTCTCGGAGCACAGCGCGCCCGGCCCCGGAGGTGCGGTCCCGCTCGTGCTGCTGCGGCCCGCCACCCCGACCGCGACCCCCCGCCCGGTGCTCCTGCACCTCCACGGGGGTGGGCTGGTGACGGGTGACGCGCTCAGCGACGGGCCCGGGATGGTCGAGCTGGCCTCGGGGAACGACATGGCGGTGCTCTCGGTCGGGTACCGGCTCGCCCCCGAGCACCCCTACCCGGCGGCGGTCGAGGACGCGTACGCCGCACTGCTCTGGCTCGCCGAGCAGGCCGACCTTCTCGGGCTCGACGGTGCGCGCACCGTCGTCTCCGGGGTGAGCGCGGGCGGAGGCCTCGCGGCCGCGCTCGCCCTGCTCGTCCGTCAGCGCGGGGGCCCGCCCCTCCTCGGACAGCTCCTGATCTGTCCGATGCTCGACGACCGCAGCTCGAGCGCGTCGGCAGTCCAGATGGAAGGGCACGGCTCGTGGGACCGGACGGCGAACACGACCGCCTGGGCGGCGTACCTCGGTGCGCTCGCGGGCGGTCCGGACGTCCCCGAGACCGCAGCGCCTGCGCGGGCACGCGACCTGCGGGACCTGCCACCGGCCTTCGTCGACGTCGGCTCGGCCGAGACGTTCCGTGACGAGTGCGTCGACTACGCCGCCCGCATCTGGGCGTGCGGAGGCGACGCCGAGCTGCACGTGTGGCCGGGCGGGTGCCACGCCTTCGACTTCCTCGACCCGACCGCCGACCTGTCGTGCGACGCACGCGAAGCCAGAGGACGATGGTTGAGGCGACTGCTCGCCCGACCCGTCCGGACCGACCACCTCGAGAGGACACCACTGTGCACCACCGCGGCCCACAGCTGATCACCTATGCCGACCGTCTCACCGGAGACGTCGCCGGCCTGACGACACTGCTCGACGGCCCGCTCGCCGGCGCGTTCTCGGGGGTCCACGTGCTCCCGTTCTACACGCCGTTCGACGGTGTCGACGCAGGCTTCGACCCCCGCGACCACACGCAGGTCGACCCACGCCTCGGCACGTGGGACGACGTCCGAGCGCTCGCCGCCGGGCGGACCGTCATGGCCGACGTCATCGTCAACCACGTCTCCGCAGGGTCGGCGCAGTTCGCCGACGTGCGCGACCGCGGCGACGAGTCGCCGTGGGCCCCGATGTTCCTCACCCTCGGTGCCGTCTTCCCCGACGGGGCGAGCGAGGAGGACCTCGCGCGGATCTACCGACCGCGCCCGGGGCTGCCCTTCACCGCCATGACGCTCGGTGGTCGACGGCGGCTCGTGTGGACGACGTTCACCGCGGACCAGGTCGACATCGACCTCCGGACGCCTCAGGCCTGGGAGTACCTGGACGGTGTCGTGGACGCGCTCACGGCCGGCGGGGTGCGCATGCTGCGCCTCGACGCCGTCGGGTACACCGGCAAGGAGGCAGGCACCGACTGCTTCATGACGCCCGCGACGGACGAGTACACGGAGCGGATCGTCGCCCGGGCACGCGAGCGCGGTGCGGAGGTCCTCGTCGAGGTCCACGGGCACCACACGCAGCAGATCGAGATCGCCCGGAAGGTCGACCTCGTCTACGACTTCGCGCTGCCGCCGCTCGTCCTGCACGCGCTGACTGCGGTCGACCTCGAGCCGCTGGACCGGTGGCTGCGCATCCGACCGGCGAACGCGGTCACGGTGCTCGACACCCACGACGGGATCGGGATCGTCGACGTCGGTCCGAGCGACCTCAAGCCGGGGGAGCCCGGCCTCCTCGCGCCGGAGCAGATCGACGCGCTCGTCGAGGCGATCCACGAGGGGAGCGGCGGGACGAGCCGTCTGGCGACCGGGGCTGCAGCCTCGAACCTCGACCTCTACCAGGTGAACTGCACCTTCTTCGACGCGCTGGGGCGGGACGACTCGAGGTACCTGCTCGCGCGGATGGTCCAGCTCTTCGTGCCCGGGATCCCGCAGGTGTACTACGTGGGCCTGCTCGCGGGCAGCAACGACATGGACCTGCTCGAGCGCACCGGCGTGGGCAGGGACGTCAACCGTCACCACTACACGCCGGTCGAGATCGAGGAGGCGCTGGGGCGGCCGGTCGTGCGTTCGCAGCTCGAGGCTCTTCGCCTGCGTGCGGAGCACCCTGCCTTCGAGGGCGCGTTCTCGTGGACCGTGGACGGGTCGCGTGCCGAGCTCGTCTGGCAGGCGGGCCAGGACCGGGTCGGGCTCGTGCTGGACGTCGCGGACGCGACCTTCGAGGTGAGGGCGTCGGGTGCCGAGGGGGATCGGGTGGTCGTCAGCTCGCGCTGACCTCTCGACGATCGGCGTCGCTCGTCCTGCCTGCTCCTGGATCCACGGAGAGTGTTCCGTGATCCAGGGGCAGGTCGGAACGCTCCTTTTCAACCACCATGCTTTTTGGGTGCTTCGTGCGTAGACTTCCCGCATCGCTCGCCCTGTGACCGTCGTCACCTTCGCCGAGGTGCAGGTCAGGGTTCCGCAGTCGTCAAGGAGGACGGATGCTCGAACTGGGTTCTGCCAGCATCACGATCGTCAGCGTGATCGGCCTCGTCGGCCTCGCATGCCTCGTCCTCGCGTTCTTCATGCGCAGACAGGTGCTCGCCGCAGGGGACGGCACCCCGAAGATGCAGGACATCGCGCGAGCCATCCAGGAAGGCGCGTCCGCCTACCTCAACCGCCAGTTCCGCACCCTCGCCCTGTTCGCGGTCATCGTGTTCGGGCTCCTGTTCCTCCTCCCCGGCGACACGGGGATCCGCGTCGGCCGGTCGGTCGCGTTCCTCGTCGGCGCCGGCTTCTCCGCCTCCATCGGGTACCTCGGGATGTCGCTCGCGGTCCGCGCGAACCTCCGCGTCGCCGCGGCCGCGATGCATCCCGGCGCCCGGGCGGAAGGCGCGCGCATCGCGATCCGCACCGGCGGGGTCGTGGGCATGTCCGTCGTCGGCCTGGGCCTGCTCGGCGCCGCGGGCGTCGTGCTCGTCTACCGCGGCGACGCGCCGTCGGTCCTCGAGGGCTTCGGCTTCGGTGCTGCGCTCCTCGCGATGTTCATGCGGGTCGGCGGCGGCATCTTCACCAAGGCGGCCGACGTCGGTGCCGACCTCGTCGGCAAGGTCGAGCAGGGCATCCCCGAGGACGACCCGCGCAACGCCGCGACCATCGCGGACAACGTCGGCGACAACGTGGGCGACTGCGCCGGCATGGCCGCGGACCTCTTCGAGTCCTACGCCGTCATGCTCGTCGCCGCCCTCATCCTCGGGAAGGCGACCATGGGCGAGGTCGGGCTCGTCTTCCCGCTCATCGTCACCGCCATGGGCGCGTTCGTCGCCCTCGTCGGGGTGCTCATCACCCGGGTGCGGGGGAGCGAGAGCGGGCTGCGTGCGATCTACCGGGGCTTCTACGTCTCCGCGCTCCTCGGTGCCGCGCTCGCCGCGGTCGCCGCGTTCGTCTACCTCCCGTCCTCCTTCGTCGACTCCCCGGAGAGCGCCGGCCTCGCCGACGTCACGAGCGACCCGCGCGTGCTCGCCAGCCTCGCCGTCCTCATCGGGGTGGTCCTCGCCGGCGTCATCCTCTGGGTCACCGGCTACTTCACGGGGACGACCTCCAAACCGACCCTCCACGTCGCCGCCACCTCCCGGACGGGGGCCGCGACCGTCGTCCTGTCCGGCATCGGTGTCGGCTTCGAGTCGGCCGTCTACACGTCGGGCATCATCGCGGCCGCGATCTGCGGCGCGTTCCTCCTCGCCGGCGGCTCCGTGTGGCTGGCGCTCTTCCTCATCGCGCTCGCGGGCTGCGGCCTGCTGACGACCGTCGGCGTCATCGTCGCGATGGACACGTTCGGTCCCGTCTCCGACAACGCCCAGGGCATCGCGGAGATGTCCGGAGACGTCGACGAGGCCGGCGCGCAGGTGCTCACCGACCTCGACGCCGTCGGCAACACGACCAAGGCGATCACGAAGGGCATCGCGATCGCGACCGCCGTCCTCGCCGCGACGGCACTCTTCGGCTCGTACGCGGACGCCGTCGAGGGGGCGCTGCGCGACATCGCCGACCCGGCGGTCTCGGACGGGATCGTCGCGTCCATGCTCAGCTTCGAGATCATCTCGCCCGTCACCCTCGTGGGCGTCATCCTCGGTGGGGCCACGGTGTTCCTCTTCTCCGGGCTGCTCATCGACGCCGTGACCCGTGCTGCCGGCGCGATCGTCTTCGAGGTCCGTCGCCAGTTCCGCGAGCACCCGGGCATCATGACCTTCGACGAGCGACCCGAGTACGGCAAGGTCGTCGACATCTGCACCCGTGACTCCTTGCGCGAGCTCGCCACCCCCGGCCTCCTCGCGGCGTTCGCGCCGATCGCCGTCGGCTTCGGCCTGGGCGTCGGCCCGCTCGCAGGCTTCCTCGCCGGTGCCATCGGGGCCGGCGTCCTCATGGCCGTCTTCCTCGCGAACTCCGGCGGCTCCTGGGACAACGCGAAGAAGATCATCGAGGACGGCCACTACGGCGGAAAGGGTTCGCCCGCCCACGAGGCCGTCGTCATCGGCGACACCGTCGGCGACCCGTTCAAGGACACCGCCGGCCCGGCCATCAACCCACTGATCAAGGTGATGAACCTCGTCGCGCTCCTCATCGCCCCGGCCGTCGTCGCGATGAGCGTCCCCGCCGACGCCAACCACACGCTGCGCATCGGTGTCGCCGTCGTCGCGACCGCGATCGCGTTCGGCGCGATCATCGCCTCGCGCCTGCGCGTGGCCCGCATCGACGCCGAGACCGCCGACGAGGCCCCGATGCCCGACCACGACCCGACCCACCGTGCAGCGCACCTCGCCCACCCGGAGCCGGTGAAGCTCCCGGTGGAGGAGCCGTCCGTGACGGCGACGGAGGACGTCACCGAGCGACGCTGACCCGCGCCTCCCGGTCTGAGCGCCCGCTCGGCGCGGCTCGTCTGCCCACGGCAGATCTGCCCCGGGCAGAGCCAGGCCCCACGCGGCCCGGGCTCGGGCACCGTGGTCGTGAGCCCTCGACGAGGGCCCGCACCCGACGGGTGCTCAGCTCCGAGCCGAGGAGGACGCGCATGCGTCACGACACACCATCCCTGCAGGACACCCGGGCCGGGTCCGCCGGGTCGTTCGACGACCAGCTGGCCGCGCGGCTCCTGCACCAACGGATCGTCGTCCTGGGGCAGGAGGTCGACGACGCGGTCGCGAACCGCATCTGTGCGGAGCTGCTGCTCCTCTCCGCCGAGGACCCACGCCGCGACATCAGCCTGTACATCAACTCGCCCGGGGGATCGTTCTCGGCGGGGATGGCGATCTACGACACGATGCGCCTCATCCCCAACGACGTGTCGACGCTCGCGATGGGCTTCGCCGCGAGCATGGGGCAGTTCCTGCTCTGCTCGGGGACGCGGGGCAAGCGGTTCAGCCTCCCGCACGCCCGGATCATGATGCACCAGCCGTCGGCCGGCATCGAGGGGACGGCGATGGACATCGCCATCCAGGTCGAGAACCTCGAGTACACCAAGAGCCTCATGCACGAGCTCCTCGCCCGGGCGACAGGCCAGAGCGCCGCCACGATCGCGACGGACAGCGACCGGGACCGCTGGTTCACCGCCGAGCAGGCGCGCGAGTACGGCATGCTCGACGCGGTCGTCCAGACGCTCGACGACGTGCGACCGGCAGGCCCGTCGTCCCGCGTCGGCATGGGGGTGTGACAACCATGTCCCACGCAGCATCGACCCAGTACATGATCCCCACGGTCGTCGAGAGCACGCCGACAGGCGAGCGGGCGTTCGACGTCTTCAGCCGGCTGCTCTCCGAGCGCATCATCTTCCTCGGCACCGAGATCGACGACGGCGTCGCGAACGTCGTCATGGCGCAGCTGCTGCACCTCGAGTCGAGCAGCCCCGAGACGGACATCGGGCTGTACATCAACTCGCCCGGCGGCTCCGCGACGGCGATGCTCGCCATCTACGACACGATGCAGTTCGTCCGCCCGTCCATCACGACGATCTGCATGGGCCAGGCCGCGTCGTCCGCGGCGGTGCTCTTCGCTGCGGGGACTCCCGGGCAGCGCTTCGTGCTCCGGCACGCACGGGTGCTCCTGCACCAGCCGTCCTCCGGCGGTCGCGGGACCGTCTCCGACCTGGCGCTGCAGGCGCAGGAGCTCCTGCGCATCCGCTCCGAGGTCGAGGACGTCCTCAGCCTCCACACGGGGCAGAGCGTCGAGCGGCTGCGCGTCGACACGGACCGCGACAAGATCTTCACGGCGGCAGAAGCCGTGGACTATGGTCTCGCCGACTCGATCATCACCGACCGCAAGCTGGTGACGGCCCGCGCCGCGTGAACGGCGGCCCGGTCAGGCGGCCAGCAGGACCGGCCCGCCCCAGGCCCCTGACCGGTCGCCGGCGACGTCTCGCACCGGCGCACCGCTCGTGCCCGAGGTGAGGTCGAGGTGCCTGTCGGCCGTCAGGTCGAGACGGCCGCGCGCCGTGAGGTCGTGGTGGATCCGGGCAGCGAGGTCGACCAGCCGGAGGCCGAGTGCTCCCGCGACGGCGGCGAGCACCTCGGACGAGGGCTCCTTGCGTCCGCGCTCGATCTCGGAGAGGTACTGCACGGAGACGCCCGCGACCGCGGCGACGTCGGCCAGCGTGCGGTCCTGGTCCGTGCGGGTCGTGCGCAGCACGTGTCCCACCACGTGGCGCAGCAACGGCTCGATCGTCCGGGGACGCGTACCCAGGGGAAGGACCTCACCCATCGTCGACCTCGTCTCGTCGGGCCGGTCGAGCCGGCGTCTCGGATCACGCTACACACCAGCACGTCCCGCGGGGTGGTGCGGCGCGTGCGCTGTGAGAGAACGCGCCGACGGCGAGCAGGCCCTAGCCTGAGGCGCATGGCGGCAGACATCCGGGTGCTCAGCTACAACATCAAGGAGCTCAAGGTCGACGAGGACGCCGTCCTCGCGGTCCTGCGGGAGTCGGGCGCGGACGTCGTCGCGCTCCAGGAGGCCACCCGGCACCCGACGGGCCGGCGGCGGATGCGCCGGCTCGCGCAGCGCGCGGGGATGACGTGCGTCGTCGCTGGCGGCGGCCCGTCCGGCTCGTTCACGACCGCGCTCTTCGTGCGGGCGGACCTCGCGGCGGGCGTCGTGCGGGCGAGCGGACGGCCGCTGCGCTGGAAGTGGTGGTACCGCAGGGCGCGGCTCGTCTGGCCGACGCGGCGCGGCTATGCGCTCGTCGACACAGGAGCCGTCGCGGTGCTGTCCGTCCACCTCGGTCTCGACGCCCGGGAGCGCGCTGACCACTGTCGTCAGCTCCAGGGGGTCGTCGAGCGGCTCGGGCCCCAGCGCTGCGTCCTCGTCGGGGACCTCAACGAGACGCCGGACGGTCCGAGCTGGGCTGCCCTGGGGGAGCACCTGCGGGACGCGGCCCTGGACTCGAGCGAGCCGGGCGCGCAGGACCCGACGTTCTCCGTCGCCCGTCCGCGCCGGCGGATCGACGCCGTGCTCGTGGGGCAGGACATCGAGGTCGTGAGCGTCGCGACGGTGCGCACGCCGGCGGCGCTGCGCGGCAGCGACCACTTCCCGATCCTGGCTGAGCTGCGACGACGCTAGGGGCGGACGAGCCCGTTCCTGCTGTCCCACCGGCGCCCCGGCCCCGTGGGTGAACTGGAGAGGTCGCAGGCCTCCCGACGCGCGGGAGCGGCACGGTCGGGGCGACCATGGGGACTTGTACCCCTCCTCGTGAGTTGCACCGCTCTCCAGCCAGCACCCACTATTGCGGCATGACAACTCACATGAACCGAAAGTCTCTTGTCGCTGCGTCGGGCGTCGCAGTCCTCGTCGCGACGCTCCTCGCCGGGTGCGGCAGCGACGGCGGAGACGTCGAGGCCTTCTGCGAGGACGCGGGAGCCATCGTCGACGGTTCTTTCCTCGACGACCTCGACGGCGAGAGCGAGGACGATGTCGCGGCCGTCTACGACACCGCCCTCGAGCGCATCGACGAGATCGACCCGCCCAGCGACATCGCGGACGACTGGGAGACCACCACCGAGGCCATGCACACCTACCTCGAGGCCCTGTCTGACATCGACATGGAGTCCGACACCGCGATGGAGGAGATGGAAGAGGTCACGGCCGACATGGACGAGGACGCGATCCAGGAGTCCAGCGACAACATCGAGACCTACCTCGACGAGAACTGCGAGGCCTGACCGCTCGGGACCACCGTCCCGTCGGTCGCCGACACGAACGAGGCCGTCCCTCCCAGGGGCGGCCTCGTTCGCTCTCCCGCCGGCTCCGACGAGCGCGGTGCCTGACCCACGAGGAGCGCACCGACGATGAGCCGCTCGAGGAGACCGGGACGGGCTGCGGCCGGGGTCGCGGCAGCCACGCTGCTCCTCGGCGCCTGTGCCACCGCCCCGGACCGCACCCCGCCCACTGATCCTGCCGGTTCCGCCGGCCCCGGCAGCATCGCGGACGTCGCCGGCTTCTGCGCGAGCGCGGCCTCTCTCGCCGACGGGACCGTGCTCGGGGAGCTCGACCTCACCGACCTCGGGAACCGGTCGGCCGGGGACCCCTCGCTCGACGCCGCGGTCGACGCCGTCACCGCTCTCGGGTCGGTGACCGCGCCGGAGGAGATCGCCGAGCAGTGGCGAGCGGTCGTCGCCCCGCTCGCGGACCTCCTCCAGACGCTCCGCGACGCCGACGTCACGACGCGAGCGGGCGCCGACGAGGTGAGGACCAGGACGGACGCCCTCGTCGACCCGGAGGTGGTCGAGGCCGGCGAGGTCATTGACGCCTACGTCGCCGAGCACTGCTGACCGCGGTGGAATCATGGACGCATGACCACGCCGGACCCCTCGCTGCGCTCAGCGCTCACGACGACCTCCCTCCAGGCCCCTCTCCTCGCGGTCCCCGGCACGGACAGGGTGCTCGTCGACGCGCTCCGAGCCGACCTGGGCACGAGCGACTTCACCGTCGACGGCATCGAGGCCGAGCTCGGTCCGGTCGCGGCGTCCGCGCTGCACCGTGAGCAGACCCTGCCCGCGCTCCGGGCGACGACCGGTGCCCAGGACGGTCGTGCGGTGCTCACGCGGCTGTTCGTCCTCGGCGTCGAGGTGACGTCGGCTGTGCTCGACGCCGCCCTCCCCACGCTCGGGACCGACGGTGCGGCCCGTCTCGGCCTCGTCGAGGTCGCGGGCCACGGCTCCGACGACGGGGTCCGGGCGCGCGTGGACCTGCGACCGTACGCCGCGGCGGACGCGGGCGGACCGGTCGACTGGTGGCTCGCGTCCGACCTCGGCGAGACGATGACGGGCCGCAGGCTCGCCGCCGACCACGTGCTCGGGGCCGGTGGTGCGTCGACGACGCTCGCGCAGGTGACGGTGCGCACCCCGCGTGACCGGGTGCTCGATCTCGGGACGGGGTGCGGCGTCCAGGCGCTGCACGCGTCGCGCCACGCCCACGAGGTGGTGGGCACGGACATCTCGGCGCGCGCCCTCCGGTTCGCCGCGTTCAACGCCGCCCTCGACGGCGTCGCTCTCGACCTGCGCCTCGGGTCGATGCTCGAGCCGGTCGCGGGCGAGCTCTTCGACCTCGTCGTGTCGAACCCGCCGTTCGTCATCACACCGCGCACCCTCGGTGCTGTCTCGAGCGCCACCGGCATCCCCACGTATGAGTACCGAGACGGCGGCCGTGCCGGTGACGACCTCGTCCGCGACCTCGTGACGAGCGTCGGGCAGGTCCTGGCCCCGGGCGGGGTCGCCCAGCTGCTCGGGAACTGGGAGCACCGGCGCGGCGAGCCGTGGACGGACCGGGTGGGGCAGTGGCTCGACGAGTCCGGTCTCGACGGCTGGGTCGTCCAGCGCGAGGTGCAGGACCCGGCGGAGTACGCCGAGCTGTGGATCCGTGACGGCGGCACCACCCCGGAGCGCGAGCCCGGGCCGTGGGCCGAGGCGTACGGGGCGTGGCTCGACGACTTCGCATCGCGGGACGTCGAGGGGATCGGCTTCGGCTTCGTGACCCTGCGGCGCCCGCTCGACGGTGCTCGCCCGACCCTCCGGCGCCTCGAGGAGCACAGCGGCGCGCTCGAGCAGCCGCTCGGCACGTTCGTCGCCCGCAGCCTCGCCGCGCACGACTGGCTCGTCGCGCGGAGCGACGCGTCGCTGGCCGACGAGCGGCTCGTCGTCGCGGGAGACGTCTCCGAGGAACGCTTCTACACACCGGGTGCGAGCGACCCGAGCGTCGTCATCCTCCGGCAGGGTGGCGGGACGGGCCGGGCGATCCACGCGTCGACCTCGCTCGCGGCCCTCGTGGGCGCGTGCGACGGCGAGCTGTCCGTCGGCCAGATCGTCGGGGCGATCGCGTCGATCTTCGACGTCTCGACCGGCGATCTGGCCGCTGAGCTCCTCCCGGCGGTGCGCGGGCTCGTCCGGGACGGGCTCCTCGAGCGCGCAGCAGCGGACTGAGCCGTCTCCGTCCACCACGTCGACGCGCCCTTCGCGGAATCACCACACGCCTGGCATACCGTTGCACCCGTGAGTCTCGACCCTTCGCCACGCCCGGTCACGCCGCCCGTGGTCACGCCAGAACCTCCTGCCGACGGCACCGGTGCGTCCAGGGGCGTCCCGCGCGGTCTGCGGGTGTGGGCCGTCCTCCTCGCGGCGGTCTCGGCGGTCGCGACGATCGCCGTGTGGCGCTACTTCGTCGGGTCGACCACGGGTCAGGCGCTCGACCAGACGGCCTTCGACGGCGCGACGTACGGCCGTGGCAAGCTCTGGGTCGTCGCCGAGCCGGTGCTCGACGTCGTGTCGATCTCCTTCGTCGTCATCGGCCTCGTCGTCGCCGTGGGGATCGCGCTCGTGCGGAGGCGGTGGAACCTCGCGGGCCAGGTCGTCGCGCTCGTCGCGGGAGCGAACCTCACCACGCAGCTGCTCAAGAAGGTCGTGCTCGAGCGACCGGACCTCGGCTACGACGCGTGGGGGAACAGCCTGCCGAGCGGCCACACGACCGTCGCCGCCTCCGTCTCGGTGGCTGTCGTGCTGGCCGTCCCGCGGCGGATGCGCCCGCTCGTGGCGCTCTGCGGTGCCGCGTACACGGTCGCGACCGGCATCTCGACGCTCGTGGGCCAGTGGCACCGGCCGAGCGACGTCATCGCGGCGATGCTCGTCGTCCTCGCGTGGGGCGCTCTCGTGTGCGCCTTCTCGTCCGAGTCGTCGCTCGACCCGCTGCCCGACCGCTCCACCGTCGACGGCCGCGGCCGTCCGGGCCACTCGTCGTCGACGGCTCTCACCGTCGCGCTGCTCGCCGTCCTGGGTGTGGCTGCCGGTGCGATCGCCGGGTGGGCGTTCGTCGAGACGGCTGCCGTCGTGTCCGGCGAGGCCGCCTCGAACGACCGGACCGGGTTCATCGCGTACGTCGGTGGAGCCGGTGGGGTCGTCGCCGTGACGGCTCTCGTCTTCGCCCTCCTCCTCGGCCTGCGCCAGGGTGTCGCACGCCCCCGGTGACCGCCGCCTCGGTGTGACGGGGTTTCGCGGAGGCCGTAGGCTGCCGAAGAACCGTCCGTCATGCTCAGCACGACCTCGTCATGGAAGCAGGCCTTGAATGTCCGCTGGTCGCAAACTCGTCATCGTGGAGTCGCCCGCCAAGGCGCGCACGATCGCCGGCTATCTCGGCGACGAGTACGAGGTCGAGGCGAGCGTCGGGCACATCCGGGACCTGCCCCAGCCCTCGGACATGCCCCCGGACATGAAGAAGGGCCCCTTCGGCAAGTTCGCCGTGAACGTCGACGACGGCTTCGAGCCGTACTACGAGGTCTACGCGGACAAGAAGAAGAAGGTCGCCGAGCTGAAGAAGGCTCTGAAGAGCGCAGACGAGCTCTACCTCGCAACAGACGAGGACCGCGAGGGCGAGGCCATCGCGTGGCACCTGCTCCAGGAGCTCAAGCCCAAGGTCCCGGTCAAGCGCATGGTGTTCCACGAGATCACGCGCGAGGCGATCCACCGTGCGCTGGAGAACACCCGCGAGCTCGACGACCGCCTCGTCGACGCGCAGGAGACCCGCCGCATCCTCGACCGTCTCTACGGCTACGAGGTGTCCCCGGTCCTGTGGCGCAAGGTTCGTCAGGGCCTGTCTGCCGGTCGTGTGCAGTCCGTCGCGACGCGCCTCGTCGTCGAGCGTGAGCGCGAGCGGATGGCCTTCGTCACGGCGAACTACTGGGACGTGTCGGGTGAATTCACGACGGTCACCGGGCCCGACTCGGGGGAGTGGTTCACCGCCAAGCTCGTCCAGGTCGACGGAGCGCGCGTCGCCTCCGGGCGTGACTTCTCGGACGCCGGCGAGCTCAAGGTACCGAAGGGCGTGGTGCACCTCGACGAGAGCGCGGCGCGCGCTCTCGTGACGGCTCTCGAGAACCAGCCGGCCGCGGTCCGCAGCCTCGAGACCAAGCCGTACACGCGTCGTCCCGCCGCTCCGTTCACCACCTCGACGCTGCAGCAGGAGGCGTCGCGCAAGCTGCGCATGTCGTCGCGCCAGGCGATGCGCACCGCGCAGGGCCTGTACGAGAACGGCTACATCACCTACATGCGTACGGACTCTCCGTCGCTGTCCGCCCAGGCGACGGACGCCGCTCGTCGCCAGGCCGCCGAGCTCTACGGTCCCGAGTACGTGCCGGACGCTCCGCGCGTCTACTCGACCAAGAACAAGGGTGCGCAGGAGGCCCACGAGGCCATCCGCCCTGCCGGGGACTCCTTCCGCACGCCTGCACAGGTCTCGCGCGAGATCAGCGGCGACCAGTTCAAGCTCTACGAGCTCATCTGGAAGCGCACCGTCGCGTCGCAGATGGGTGACGCACGCGGTTCGACCGCGTCGGTCCGCCTGGCCGTCGAGGCCGCCGCCGGCAGCGGGACCACCGAGGCCGTCTTCGCCGCCTCGGGCACGGTCATCACCTTCCGCGGCTTCCTCGCCGCGTACGAGGAGGGGCGCGACACCGAGCGCTACGGCGACGAGGCGAGCGGCGCGGACGACGCCAAGACGAAGAAGGCCGAGGACGCCCGCCTGCCGCAGATGGCCGAGGGCGACGCCCTCGACGGTCGTGACCTCGCCGCCGACGGGCACTCGACCTCCGCGCCCCCGCGCTTCACCGAGGCGAGCCTCGTCAAGGCGCTCGAGGAGCGCGGCATCGGCCGCCCCTCGACGTACGCGTCGACGATCTCGGTCATCCAGGACCGGGGCTACGTGCTCAACCGCGGACAGGCCCTCGTGCCGAGCTGGCTCGCGTTCGCCGTCATCCGGCTCCTCGAGGAGCACTTCAGCCAGCTCGTCGACTACGACTTCACGGCGGGCATGGAGGCGGACCTCGACGCCATCGCGGCGGGCGACATGGACCGCGTCGCGTGGCTCACGACGTTCTACTTCGGCGACCCTGCTGCCGGCGCGGACGGCGAAGGGCTCCACCAGCTCGTCGAGGACCTCGGCGACATCGACGCGCGCGAGATCAACTCGATCGCGATCGGCGAGGGCATCACGCTGCGCGTCGGGCGCTACGGCCCGTACATCGAGGACACCGCCGCCGAGGTCAAGGAGGGGGAGACCCCGCCGCGCGCCTCCGTGCCGGACGAGGTCGCCCCGGACGAGCTCACGGTGGCGAAGGCCCGCGAGCTGCTCGAGACCCAGGGAGACGGTGACACCGTGCTCGGCCAGGACCCGGCCACCGGGACGACGATCGTCGCGAAGGCCGGGCGCTACGGCCCGTACGTCACCGAGGTGCTGCCCGAGCCCGAGTTCGAGGAAGGCCTCTCGGCGGCCGCGCTCAAGCGCGCGAAGGCTGCGCTGCCCAAGCCGCGCACCGCGTCGCTGCTCAAGACGATGTCCGTGCAGACCGTCACGCTCGACGATGCGCTCATGCTCCTCTCGCTGCCGCGCGTGGTGGGGACGGACCCGGAGTCGGGTGTCGAGATCACGGCGCAGAACGGCCGCTACGGCCCGTACCTCAAGCGCGGCACCGACTCCCGGACGCTGCCGAGCGAGGAGTCGATGTTCACCGTGACCCTCGCGGAGGCGCTCGAGATCTACGCCCAGCCCAAGCGTGGTCGCGGCGCCACGGCCGCACCGCCGCTCAAGGAGCTGGGTGAGGACCCGACGTCGGGCAAGCCGATCGTCATCAAGGAAGGCCGCTTCGGCGCGTACGTCACCGACGGCACGACGAACCGGACCCTCCCGAAGGACGTGACGATCGAGGGCATGACCCACGAGCAGGCCGTCGACCTCCTCGCCGAGAAGCGGGGGAAGACTCCGGTCAAGCGGACGACGACGAAGGCTGCCGCGAAGAAGGCCCCGGCGAAGAAGGCACCTGCCAAGACCGCTGCTGCTGCGAAGACGACTGCTGCGAAGAAGCCCGCTGCGAAGAAGCCGGCCGCGAAGAAGCCGGCCGCCGAGAAGCCGTCGGCCTAGCGACGGCATGCGGCTGCTGCGGCGCGGTGACGCGGTGTGCAGCGGCCGCTCCCGGCGGCCGGGGCGGCGACCCGCCGTGGCTGTGGACCGTCGCGACGCATCGTGGGTGGTGTCGGCTAGCGTGGACGCATGACCGAGAGCAGCGCAGCCCTGATCGCCCAGCACGTCCCTGCCCCACCCACGTCGGACGGTGCGTCGCCGGCCTCGACCGGTCCGGTCGGAGCCCGCAGCTCCGTGCCGTCTCCGCACGACGCGCCCTCGATCCGCTGGGGGATCCTCGGCGCCGGCGGCATCGCCTCGACCTTCGCGCAGGCCGTGACGACGGGGACGTCGTCCCACGTCGTGGCGGTCGGGTCCCGCGACCCTGAGCGCGCCCGGGCCTTCGCGGACGCGAACCTCGGACCGGACGCCGCAGCGGTCCGTATCCACGCGACCTACGAGGCGCTCGTCGCCGACCCGGAGATCGACGCGATCTACGTCGCGACCCCGCACTCGCACCACCATGAGCACGCCCTCCTCGCTATCCGCGCCGGGAAGAACGTCCTCGTCGAGAAGGCCTTCACGCGCAACGCCTCGGAGGCCGAGGAGGTCTTCGCCGCAGCGCGCGAGCAGGGTGTCTTCGTCATGGAGGCCATGTGGACGCGGTTCCTCCCGCACGTCGCTGCGCTGCGCGCCGCGATCGCACGGGGAGAGATCGGTGACGTCGTGTCGCTCGTCGCCGACCACGGACAGTTCTTCGACGTCCCCGTGGACCACCGTCTCGTCAACCGCGACCTCGCGGGCGGCGCGCTGCTCGACCTCGGGGTCTACCCGGTCTCGTTCGCCCACGACCTCCTCGGGGTGCCGGAGTCGATCACCGCTGTCGGGCAGCTGACGGACACGGGTGTCGACGGTCAGATCTCGATGGTCTTCGAGTACCCGGGCAACGTCCAGGCCCTCCTCCACACCACGCTGTGGGCCAAGACTCCGACGACGGCGACCATCTCCGGTACCGCCGGACGCATCGAGGTCGACGGGAGCTTCTACGGACCGAGCTCGTTCCGGGTCGTCCGGCTCGACGGCTCGACGGTGACGTACGAGCGCCCCGCGATCAAGGGGCTCGAGTTCGAGGCCGCGGAGGTCGCACGCCGGATCACCGCGGGCGAGACCGAGTCCGAGAGGATGTCCTGGCAGGGCACGCTCGAGGTCATGCGGTCGATGGACGAGATCCGTCGCCAGATCGGTCTGGCCTACCCGGGGGAGAGCTCGCCGCGATGACTGCACCGCCCGCACCCACCACGCTCCTCACCGACGCGGTCCCCGACCCGATGGAGGCGCCCCCGCTGCGCTGGGGCGTGCTCGGGGCCGGGTACATCGGCGGCTCGTTCGCCGACGCCGTGGCGCGGTACACGGCAGGCAGCGTCATCGCGACCGGTTCGCGCGACGTCGCGAAGGCGGTGCGGTTCGCCGCCGAGCACGGCATCGAGCGGGCGTACGGGTCGTACGAGGAGCTCGTGACGGACCCGGACGTCGACGCCGTGTACATCGCGACCCCGCACTCCCACCACCGCGAGCACGCGCGCCTCGCGATCGGGGCGGGCAAGCACGTCCTCGTCGAGAAGGCGTTCACGCGCAACGCGACCGAGGCGCGGCAGGTCGTCGACGCGGCGCGGGGCGCGGGCGTCTTCTGCATGGAGGCGATGATGACGCGCCACCTGCCGCACGTCGCGGCGCTCCGGGACGTCATCGCGCGTGGCGACATCGGCGAGGTGCGTGAGCTGCGCGCGGGATTCGACGTCGCGAGCCCGTTCGACGCCCAGCACCGGATGTACCGCCCGGAGCTCGCGGGGGGTGTGCTGCTCGACCTCGGGATCTACCCGCTCTCGTTCGCGGTCGACCTCCTCGGTCTCCCCGACGAGGTCCGGGCCACGGGACTCCTCGCTCCCACGGGTGTCGACGTCCACGACGCGATCGTCTTGCGGTACGGCCAGGAGGCGCTCGCGTCGTTGTCGACCACGGTTCGCGCAGCGTCTCCGTCGGTGGCCACGATCGTCGGCTCCGAGGGGCGCATCGACGTAGCGGAGCAGTACTTCGTGCCGACGAGCTTCAGGGTGACGAGCGCGTCCGGCCTCGTCCAGGAGTATGACGGTCGCCCTCGTGACGAGGCAGGCCGCCCGTACGAGGAGGGCAAGCAGTACGAGGCTGCCGAGGTCGCCCGGTGCATCGCCGAAGGGCTCACGGAGAGCCCGCGGATGACGCTCGACGAGACGCTCGCGCTCATGGAGATCATGGACGATGTCCGCGCACAGATCGGCGTCGTCTATCCCGGCGAGTGATGCTCAGGCGTCGGCGGCGGTGTCGTCCACGGGCACCGCGACGACGTAGCTGTGGCCGTCAGGCCCGACGACCCGCGTGAGCTCCGTGCGCAGGGTGGCGTCGCGCTGACGCTCGGCAGCGTTCGCGGGTCGCACGGGTGCCGTGGAGTCGCCGACCTGCGCGGGGCCGAAGACGGGCAGCAGGCCTTCGGTCAGGCGCATGCCGCGGGTCTTGCCGTTCGCAGGCTTGGGCTTGCGACCGAGCATGGGCATCCTCCAGCGTGATGACTGCGGGAGCGCGGCTCCCAGATGATTGGTGCACCAAGCATACCGGGCTCGCCTAGGCTGAGGGGTGTGACGTCATCACCCCCGGACCGGGGCGCGAGCGACCCCGAGGCCGTTCTCGACCCGCTCTCGCTCGAGACCCAGGTCTGCTTCGCCCTCTCCGCCGCGGCGCGCGCGCTCGTCGCCATCTACCGGCCGATCCTCGAGCCGCTGCGCCTGACCCACCCGCAGTACCTCGTCATGCTCGCGCTGTGGGAGAGCGGCCCGCTCTCCGGGGCAGAGCTCGCCGGGCTCGTGCACCTCGACCCCGGGACGCTGTCCCCGCTCGTCGCTCGGCTCGAGGCGCTCGGCTACGTCCGCAAGTCCCGCTCGGTCGACGACGCTCGAGTCATGAGCATCTCCCTCACCACGGCAGGCCGTGCCCTCCGGGAGCAGGCCAAGGACGTCCCCGCCCAGGTCGTCGAACGCACCGGGATGAGCGTCGACGAGCTCACACAGGTCCGGCTCGCCGCCGACCGCGTCGTGGCTGCCGGCCGGCAGGCGGGCGTCCTGGGCTGACGGCACGACCCGGGGGATGGCGCGTCCTGGGTGACGGGCTAGAGGTCGACGATCGTCAGTGTGCCGTCGGCGGCGACCTGCACGGTCACCGAGGCGACGCTCGGGGCGTGCGCGTCGGCGTCGAGCGTGTCGAGCTCGTGCGTCCCGCTCACGGCGAGCGTCGCGCACCCGGCGGCCCGGCCGGAGGCGAGCCCCGCCGGTGCGTCCTCCACCACGAGGCAGCGGGACGGGTCGAGGCCGAGCCGCGCTGCGCCGAGCGCGAAGGGCTCGGGGTCGGGCTTGCCGTTCACCACGTCGTCGGCCGTCACGACGACCTCGGGGACGTCGATCCCCGCCGCCGCGATGCGGGCACGGGCCAGGTCGCGCGTGCACGAGGTGACGATCGCGACCCGGTCGGCTGGAAGAGCCGCGAGCAGGTCTGCCGCTCCTTCCAGGAGGAGGACGCCGTCGACGTCGGCGATCTCGATCTCGTCGATCCGGGCGACGGCCGCGTCGACGGCCTCGGCGGGCAGGAGGCGCTCGACGAGCGTGCGTGCAGGGGTGCCGTGGGAGATGCGGAACGTCGCCGGGTCGAACCCGTGCTCTCCCGCCCACCGCGCCCAGCTGCGGTCGACCGCGGCGATCGAGCTGATGAGCGTCCCGTCCATGTCGAACAGGATGGCGTCGAAGGTCCGTCCGGCGAATGCGGATCCTGGTGTGAGCATGCCCCAACCCTAAGCGGCGGTCCCGCGCCGCAGCTCCGTGGCGCTGTGGCGAGAACCTGGCTGCCGGGTGCCGCGGACGGCCGCTCGCGTCACTGCCCGCACGTAGGCTGAGCGGTGTGAACCCACTCGAGACCGCCGGCATCTTCATCTCCTTCGAGGGCGGTGACGGCGTCGGCAAGTCGACCCAGTCGCGGCTGCTCGGCGAGTGGCTCGGCGACGTCACCGGTCGTGCGGTGGTGTGGACCCGCGAGCCCGGTGGCACCGAGCTCGGACTCGTGCTCCGCCAGGCGGTGCTGCACGGCGACCACATGGACCCGCGCACCGAGGCGCTCCTCTACGCGGCGGACCGCGCGCACCACGTCGCGACGGTCGTCCGGCCTGCGCTGGAGCGCGGTGACGTCGTCATCACGGACCGTTACCTCGACTCGTCCGTGGCGTACCAGGCGGGCGGTCGGGCCCTCGCGACGGACGAGGTGGAGAACCTCTCCCTCTGGGCGGTCGAAGGGCTGCTGCCCCACATGACCATCCTGCTCGACCTCGATCCCACCGTCGGTGCCGCGCGTCTGACGGACGCCCCCGACCGCCTCGAGCGCGCGGGTGACGAGTTCCACCGGCGCACCCGGCAGGCGTTCCTCGACCGCTCGGCGCAGGACCCGGCGCGGTGGCTCGTCGTCGACGCCTCACGTTCGAAGGAGGCGATCCGCGACACGATCCGCCTCGCGGTGACGTCCCGTCTGGACCTGGCGGTGGCGCGGTGAGCGTCTGGGACGACGTCGTCGGGCAGGACTCCGCGATCGAGACGCTCCGCGGTGCGATCGAGGACCCGGGCGCGATGACGCACGCGTGGCTCCTGACCGGCCCGCCCGGCTCGGGCCGCTCGAACGCGGCACGCGCCTTCGCGGCGGCGCTGCAGTGCGAGCGGGGCGGCTGCGGGGAGTGCCACGCGTGCACGACGACCCTGTCGGGCACCCACGCCGACCTCACCGTGGTCGCCACGGAGAAGGTGACCATCGCGATCGACGAGGTGCGTGCCCTCATCGGCGTCGCGTCGCGGACGCCGTCGCAGGGTCGGTGGCGCGTCATCCTCGTGGAGGACGCGGACCGCATGGCGGAGCGCACCACGAACGTTCTCCTCAAGGCGATCGAGGAGCCGCCGCCGCGCACCGTGTGGCTCCTGTGCGCGCCGAGCCCGCAGGACGTCATGGTGACCATCCGGTCGCGGTGCCGCGGTGTGTCGTTGCGGGTGCCGCCCGTCGAGGCTGTCGCTGCTCTGCTCGAGTCGCGCGATGGCATCGCCCCTCAGGTGGCCATCGCGGCGGCGCGCGCAGCGCAGTCGCACATCGGCCTCGCGCGGCGTCTCGCCCGCGACGCGGGGGCGCGCGACCGCCGCACGTCGGTGCTCGCCATCGCGCGGAGCATCCGGGGTGTGCCCGACGCGGTCATCGCGGCCGGTGAGCTCGTCGAGGTGTCGCAGGCGGAGGCCAAGGCGGCCACCGAGGAGCGGGACGGCGACGAGAAGGCGGCACTGCTCCGCGCTCTCGGGGCCGAGTCGGGGCAGGGCCTCACCCCGGCGCTCCGGTCGCAGGTGAAGCAGCTCGAGGACGACCAGAAGAGGCGGGCGACCCGGCGGCAGCGGGACGTCCTCGACCGCGCGATGATCGATCTTCTCTCGCTGTACCGGGACGTGCTCGTGGTGCAGCTCGGCGCGACGGTCGACCTCGTCAACGTCGAGCTCGCCGAGACCGTGCAGTCGCTCGCGGAGGAGTCCACCGCCGAGCAGACGGTCCGGCGGATGGACGCGATCGGCGTCGCGCGGACCCGGCTCGCGGGCAACGTCTCCCCGGTCCTCGCTCTCGAGGCCATGGCCATCGCCCTGCGGCCGCAGGGTTGAGCCGAGAGTCGTAGATGCGATAGACCGAAGTACCCATGGTGCTGGGTGTCGATCACCAGGTTCTTTGGCTAGTTTTAGTCCCGTGATCCTCGCTGCGAACGACCCGACCGTGCCTGCCGGCCCTTCTCCTCGACGTCGAGCGGCAGGTCCGGTCCGGTGGGCGAGCCTCGCTGCGGTCCTCGCGGGCGCGTCTCTCGTGGTGGCGGGGTGCTCCTCGCCGGAGCCCAAGGAGCAGGCTGCGGTCACCGCCGGCGGTGACCCGTCGCCGACGGACAGCCCGAGCGTTCCCGCCGACGACATCCCGGCGGAGCTCCTTGAGTACTACGAGCAGGACGTCGCGTGGGACGGCTGCGGCTCGGGCTTCGAGTGTGCCGACGTGACCGTCCCGCTCGACTGGGATGCGCCGGCCGACGGCTCGATCACCATCGGGGTCAAGCGTCACCCCGCCGAGGGGGAGAAGCTCGGCACCGTCCTCATCAACCCGGGCGGGCCGGGCGGTTCCGGCATCGACTTCGTCGCCTACGCGCCCTTCATGTTCGGTGACCCGCTCCTGGAGAGCTACGACATCCTCGGCTTCGACCCGCGTGGCGTGGGCGAGTCGAGCCCCGTCACGTGCCTGACGGACGAGGAGAAGGACGTCTACAACGCGAAGTCCTACGTGCCGGACGACGCCGGTCTCGCGGCGATGGAGGCGGACGCGACCTTCGTCGCGGAGCAGTGTGCGATCAACACGGGCGAGGTCCTCGGCGAGATCGACACGCAGAGCTCGGCGCGCGACATGGACGTCATCCGGGCCGTGGTCGGTGACGCGCAGCTCAACTATCTCGGCTTCTCCTACGGCACCCAGCTCGGGGCGACGTACGCGGGGATCTTCCCGGCGAAGGTCGGCCGCATGGTGCTCGACGGCGCGATCGACCTCCGCCTGACGGTCCACGAGCAGAGCCTCCAGCAGGCGGTCGGCTTCGAGAACGCCCTGACGGCGTACGTCGAGGACTGCCAGGCCGGCAGCGCCTGCCCGTTGACGGGGGACGCCACCGAGGGCAAGGCGCAGGTCAAGGCGCTGCTCGACGGTCTGCTGGCCAACCCGCTGCCGACGGACGACTCCGAGCGTCCTCTGACGCAGACCCAGGCGTTCTACGGGATCGCTCAGCCCCTGTACTCCCAGACGCTGTGGCCGATGCTCACGACGGCGCTCGAGACGGCCATCGTCGCGGGCGACGGGTCGGAGCTTCTCGAGAGCGCCGACTCGTACAACTCGCGCGAGGACGACGGGACGTACTCCGACAACCAGGGCGAGGCGTTCCGGGCGATCGGCTGCCTCGACGGTCGCGGCGAGACGGATCGCGCGACGATGGACGCCGAGGCTGCGGAGATCGTCGCGGCAGCGCCGACGATGGGCTCGTTCTTCGGTTACGGCGGGCTCGGCTGCAAGAACTGGCCGTACCCCGAGGTTGCGCAGGACTTCGACCTCGCCGCGACGGGCGCGGCGCCGATCGTCGTCATCGGCACGACGAACGACCCGGCCACCCCGTACGTCTGGGCCGAGGGGCTCTCGGAGCAGCTCGAGTCCGGCGTTCTCGTGACCTTCGAGGGCGAGGGGCACACGGCCTACGGCTCCTCGAACAGCTGCATCCTCGACGCGGTCGACACCTACTTCGTCGACGGGACGGTTCCCGACGACGGGCTCCTGTGCTGACCCGTCTGGACGTGGTCGCGTGGACGCGCCTAGGGCGTGACGTGGTTCACGCGGGGCAGAGCGCCCTCGTTTTGGTGTGAACGCCATCCGGTCGGTACAGTAGGCGCGGTTCTTCACTTGGGTTCGTGACACGCTCCGTGCCCAGGAGAAGCCGGCCGCCTTAGCTCAGTCGGTAGAGCGTCTCACTCGTAATGAGAAGGTCATCAGTTCGATTCTGATAGGCGGCTCAGGTAGCACGAACGGCCCGGTTCCAACGGTGAGTTGGAGTCGGGCCTTCGTCGTCTCAGGACGGCCCGGGAAGAGGACGGCCGGGAGGCCGGGTCAAGAACACAAACTTGACTGACCCCTATCTAGTCCACAGCCTTTATGGACCGGTTCGCCGGTGTGGCGGACGGCTCGCTGTGCTGTGCGGTCGGGGTGACCTGCGATCGGGCCCAGGCGGCGGTGGAGACCTCGACGAGCACGTACGCCGCCGCGACCGTGGCGAGCACGGCCGTGGCGATGTCTTCCGGGACGGTGAGACCGGCCGCGGCGAGGAGCAGGAAGAACGCCCGGACGACCGTGGCGACGGCGACGGGCTCGAGGGCGAGGATGCGGCGGATGGTGGTCATGGATCAGTCCTTCTGTGTGATGGTGAGTCCTGCGAGTGCCGCCTCGACGGATGCGGTGACGGCCGTGCGGATGACGTCGGGGGCGACGTCGCCGCCGACCGCCTGGCCGTCGAGGAGGCGTTGGGTGCCGTCGTCGTGCCACGCGATGAGTCCTGCGAGCGAGGTGCGGCCCTCGACCGTGCCACCGCGTGGGATCGGGGTGTTGAGGACGGCGTCGACGATCGCCGTGGCGGTCGACCTCGTCGCGCCCTGGATGACGCCCTGGAGGTGGTCTCGGGACGTGTTGAGCTCAATACGGATCTGGCCGAGGAACTGGCCTAGGGTGCGGCCTGCGAACTCGGGGTGACCTGCGTTGAGCAGGCCGGCGACGATCTCTTCGGTGCTGGGCATGTTGTCCTCCTCGGACGTGGTGGTGGAGGTGGCGTCGGCGGCTCCGCCGACAGCGCTTCGTGCTCGTCCGTCGTTGACCCAGTGCCAGGGTTCGTTGATCGAGCGCCCCTCGGTGTTGGACCATCCGAGCGACGGGCCTGTTGTGGCCATCCAGCGGTAGAACGGTCCGGTGAACGGTCCGGCGTTGCGGACGTCGATCGCGAGACCCTTCCCATGGTTCGACGTGCCCGGGACTGCGGCTGTGGCCTGGTCGGTCTTGAGGAAATAGGTTCGGCCGTTCCAGACCTTCACCGGTCGGTGCGGCAGGTGCGTCGTGGTGTAGCGCTCGAGAAAGGTGCGCTCCTGAGTCTCGTAGGGGCGGAATGCGTCAGAGGCCGACGTGATGGTCAGCGTGTGGCCAGAGTCAGCGGCGAGCGCCCGCCAGAGCTCGAAGCTCTCTGCGGCGGCAGGGAGCAGGCGGCCGCCGACGCTGAGCCGCGTCATGGCGGACGATGGGATCCTGCCGTTCGCGAAGGCCATGTCAGATCCCTTCTGGGCGTGCGGGTGGTGGTGGGGCGTGCCCTGCCCAGATGTGGGCCTCGAGGATGTCGATGTGGTCTGAGCGGCCCCGTGAGATGCCTTCGACGTCGTCCATCCGCTCACGGAGAGTGCGCATCTCGACGCGCATCTCTCGCATGTCCGAGAGCATCGTCACGATGAACGCGTCCCGGTCGGCGACCGTGTCTCGCCGGGCTTCGCGCTGGTCACCCGCGAGCTGTGACGTCGCGGATCGGTGGGCGCTGTACACGCTCACGGCACCACCTCCGAGAAGGAACGTGACGACCGGACCGACGATGTATGTGGCGATGTCGCCGCCTTCCATGGGCTCACCCTTCCTTCGCGGCGCGGGTCTGGTGCTCGAGGACGTCGATCGCCTCTGTCACGGTGTCGATCGGCGGTTCCTCGAGCAGGGGAGGCCGAAGCCGCCGCGGACGTCGGAGCGGTTGCGGGTGTCGACGTCACGGTGGCTCGTGGTGCGGGTGGTTGGTCCCATGAGGAAAGTCTAACTTTATGGAACTTGAGATGGAATCTGCTAGCGAGGACGCCCCGCTCTTCCGATGACGTCTGCCTCTGAAGTCACGTGAGCCGTCGACCGGCCCTGAAGTTCCAACTTGCCCTGGCTCGGTGGCTTCGCGCGGCTTGCGCTGAGGGCTGGCGGCCTAGGGTGTAGAAATCGAACACACGTTCGATCATGATCGTCTAGCACAAGCCGGAGAACGCACCGGCACCAACCTCCACACAAGGAGCGAATTGGAACCGACGATCAGAACCGCGACCGCCAGGGTCGCAACCGCCGCAGCTGGGCCCTGGGGCGGGCACAGCAACGGGCGCATCCCGACCTCCGCCCTCACCCGACTGTCCTGGGACTCGACAGAGATGCTCCGGTCCGACGCCGCGGCAGCCTTCGAAGCCCTGAACGTCGCCTACCGCGGACGTTTCGGTCAGAACATCAGCATCACCGACTCGTACCGCACCTACGACCAGCAGGTCGCGCTCAAGGCCCAGAAGGGCAACCTCGCCGCCACACCCGGCACGTCGAACCACGGGTGGGCCCTCGCAGTCGACCTCGGCGGCGGGATCAACACGAGCTTCACCTCAGTCCAGTACCTCTGGATGTCCAGCAACGCGCCCCGCTACGGGTGGATCAACCCGGCATGGGCAAAGCCCGGCCCCGGGTACCAGAAGTCAGAGCCCTGGCACTGGGAGTTCACCGGCAGCACCACCATCCCGACCCCCACACCCAACCCCCCTCAGGAGGACATCATCGCTACCCTCGACGAACTTCGCTCGGTCGTCCGATCCGAGATCAAGCAGCTCCACGCCCTGCTCCTGCGCAGCAAGGCCGGCGGCATCGTGCTGGTCAACGGGAAGGGCGCTCACGTCCTCACCCCCGGGGAGTGGGAGACGCTCCGAAACCTCGGCTACGCGATCGACCACGACGAGATGGACCAGGGACCGTTCGACGCGCTCGTCCGTGCGTACGGCGGATTCGCCTGACAGACGAGTCCTGGCATGACGCTGGCCCCTCGTTCGCCGACACGGCGAGCGGGGGGCCAGCGGCGTCTCCGACGGCCGTCCTCGGCACGCCTCGGACACGGCTCGCTTCACCCACCGGTCTTGCAACCGCCGCCACCCGTCCCCGGCGCGGTGGGGGGCGTCCTGGTGCCCCGGGGGCCTGTCTGCGCCGGACGGCGCGCTCGTCGATGCCGCATGCGATGGCGACGTCGAGGGCGGCGGTATCGCGGATGGAGTGGGTCGAGACGCCGTCGGGATGGTGTCGAGCCTCGCGAGGGGGCCTGGGCTGGTCCCGGCGGACCTTCAGGGGAGGTGGGACGGGACCTCTGCCGGACCTCTGCGGGTATCGGGGCCGGGCTGACGGACGAGGTGCCCGTGACGTGCCGGACTGTTCTGGGCGGTCGCGAGGATCTCCCTCACGCGCTGGTGCGGCACCTTCGGTTCCTGCGACGCCTGGCGAGCGACGCTCGTCGCCTCGACGCGATCCGCACGGCATGCTCCGCAGTTGTCCGCCCGGTACGACGAGTGCCCGGGCTCCGTGCACCTCGGGAAACGGATCGGCTCGACACCGGCGCCGCCCTGGACTGTCTGCGATGCGGACCACCATGCGCCGTGAGCGTTGAGCAGCTGTGGCGTCTTCGTCGTGGGGTCTGACGCGACGACCACTGCGGCGATCACGAGGTCCCGGTAGGCCCGCGCCTCGTGGTGGCGGGTGAGGAACGTGACGAGGCTCGAGACGCGCCAGTCGGGGCGGAGGCTGTTCATGGCTGCGGCGATGCGCTGGATCTCGTCGGCGCTAGCCACGGTTCGTCATCTCTCGGTCGTCGATCGTCGCGCCCTCGCGGGCGTCACCTGGGTGACGACTTGACGTTTGGCGGTCAGCTCTGACTACGGGACTGGACACCAGTACGGGTACGGGTCGGGTCGGGTCGGGTCGGGTCACTGTTACTCCCGCCGTAGCCGCCGCGTGAGTAACGGCGTTACCGACGCGTTCCATCTCGTCGTGCGGCTCGTGCGGCTCGTGCGGCTCGTGCTGCCCGTCCGTGGTGGTGTGTCGGCGCCTTGCGTCCCACCGCGCCTTGCGTTCTCTCGATGCTCGCTGCTGGGCACGGACCTGCTCCCTGGAGGGGTTGTACTCGAGGAAGTCGTGGATGACCCATCCGTTGCTGGAGGGCTCCCAGAGCCCGCGCAGGACGAGCTCGGTGGCGCGCTTGTCGGCGGACCTGATGGCAGGCATGTCGTCAAGGTCCTCGTGGCTGATGTGGCCGTCGAGCCCGTCGCGTGCGGCCATGTTCATGGCGGTGACGTGGAGGCGGAACGCGCCGTCGGAGAGGCGGCGGACCTTGCGGTGCCAGGCGAACATGTCGTCGAGCTTGAGCCAGGTCATCGGCATGCCCCTTGTGCTGGTCGGTGGTTGTCGAGGGTGACAGGGAGCGTCATCGGGAGTCTCCGGGTCGCGGCGAGGCACGGATGGACTCGGTGAGGTCGGCGACGAGGGTGCGGCGCTCGCTGGCTGGCAGGTCACGGCGCTGGGTCTTCGTCATGCCGCCGCGGACGAGCCACGGTCCGAAGGTGTCGGTGGCTTCCTCGGTGAGCGCGTCGAGGAGGCACTCGCGACGGACCGGGCAGCGCGCGCAGACGGCCTTGGCGCGTTCGCCGTCGTGGCGGTTGACGGCGTCGAAGAGCTCGGGGTCGAGGCCGCGGCAGATGGCGTCGTCGCGCCACGCGTTCGACCGAGGGAGGGACGTGCCGGCGGCCGAGCGGCGGGAGAGCGTGTGCACGGTGGTGCTCACGAATGGGCGTCCTTCGTGGGGCGTGCCATGTCAGTTCTCCTCGGGAAGGGGGCGGACGAGTCGGTAGACCTCGGCTGGTCGGGTGCGGTTGCGGGTGCGGGTGTTGCCGTTGGGGCGGAAGCGGTCGGTGTGGGCGAGGTAGCCGCCGCGTGCGAGGTGGCAGATGGTCGCGCCGACCTGCGGTCCGGTGGCCCACGGCGGAAGGAGTGGGCGGACGTCGGCGATGTGGACGAGACCGCCGTTGCGGGCGGCCGCGGTGGTGACGGCCTCTCGGATCGCGGAGCGGATCTCGATGGATCCGGGCCGGAAGTCTGTGGCGGCGAGATCAACTTCATCCAGTTTATTCCCTGTCATGTTCCGCACTCTTCCATGGCCCGTTCGCAGTCGTCAAGGAACGCAGTCGAACTCTTGGGGATTTCGAACGGCTTTTGATCGATCGAGTCGGATGATCAAGGGACTGTCGCGCCGACGGAATACGGTAGAGTTCGTGCCGTCCAGGACGTGGAGCCATAGAGTTCCCTCCAAGTGCCATCATGTCCAAGAGAGGTCCGCCATGTTCCCGAACGCCGACACCGCCCGCGGCGCGGTCATCGCCGAGCTCAACAAGCGCGGCGTGAGCCCAACCGACCTCGCCCGCCAAGCCAAGCTCGACGCCGGCACCGTCAACGACTTCCTCAACGGCGTGCGCTGGCCCCGGCCTGCGTCCCTGGCGAAGATCGAGCGGTTCCTCGACTGGGCACCCGGGACCATCGAGAACACAGCCCGTGGGTATCCCACCGGCGCCGGTGGTGTCAGTGGAGCCGGGCACGATGACGTCTCAGGCGTCCTCCTCGACATCGACGAGTCGGCCTATGCCGACCTGACGCACGAGGAGCGCACGGAAGCGATCACGGCCGCGAAGCTCACCTACCTCGAGCGGGCGCGAGCCATCCGACGAGCACGGGAGTCCGACTGACCTATAGCCCTTGGCGTGACGCGGAACGGCGTCACCCGGACATCGATATCGAGTACACCGCCCTCGCGCCCGCACGTGGGGTCTGGGTGCGCAGCGAGCAGATGATCCTTCTGGACCGAGACCTCGAGCGTGCGTGGCGGCGGGCGACGCTTGCACACGAGCTGGCGCACGTCGACCTCGACCACCGTGGTGACGTCGAGGGGTACTTCGCGCGGCGCATGGAAAGGGAGGCGAACCTGCTCGCGGCCCGGAGACTCCTCGCGAGCCTCGACGCGATCGGGGACGCCATCGCAGCGCACGGGGGAGACACGGCGGCGGTCGCCGATGAGCTGGACGTCCCGTCGGAGGTCCTCATCCGCCGCATGGAGAACATGCATCCCCGGGACCGGGCCCGTGTCGTCGCCCGCTCGCGCCGGGTGCAGCGCGTGTCCTGACCCGTGACAAGACCTCACCTCGAGACGAGGTGCGGCGTTCGGCAGCCCGTGCGGACGTGCCTGGGCGGCGGCCGCTCCCGTCGGTCGACGGGTCATGATGCGCTCTCGTCGACCGATAAGGACGGTGCCGCCCCCGAGCCACCGAGCCTCGGACAGCCCGTGTGCGGTGGAGACCGGGTCGGGCTCCCCAGGCCAGGGTCACGGAGGGAGTGCGTCACGATGCTCGATGCACCCCCGTCTGGCCTTCGCTCAGGCCGCCTAGGCAGGCTGCGCGGTCACGCCCTGCGTCGCGCCTCGAGCGGCGCCACCGCACCTCGGCCGGGGCCGTCCCGTCCGACGATGAACCGGCTCGTCGCCCGGCTGGGTCGGCCGACGACGGCAGTCCTCGTCTACTACGTGCTCTACGTCGCGTCGTACCTCTGGCTCCCGCTCTCGGAGGACGCGTGGATCGTGTGGACGGACCTCGCGTACCTCCCGCTCAACGTCGCGAGCATCGTCCTGGCGCTGCGGGTCGTCGGCCTCCGGCTGCTCGAGCGACGCTCCCGTGTGGCGTGGTCGTTCGTCGCGGGCTCCATGGTGTTCCAGGCGTGGGGCGACACGGCGTGGACGTACCTCGAGGTCCTCCGCGGAGGTGTGCCGGACGTCTCGGTCGCGGACCTCGGCTACGGCGTCATGTACCCGCTCATGTTCGTCGGGCTGCTCCTCCTGCCGCAGCGTCGTTGGGGGTGGCGACCGAGCCTCATCCTCACGCTCGACGCTGCGACGGTCGTCGGGGCGGGGTTCATGGTGATCTGGACGGTCTCGCTGGGATCGGCGGTCGAGGAGGGGATCGACTCGCTCGCCGGAGTCCTGGCGGTCGCCTATCCCGTCGGTGACCTGCTCCTCGTGCTGGGTCTGGTCACGGTGGCCCTGCGTGGCGCGGCGACAGCGAACCGGGGCGCCATGGTCGCGCTGCTCGCCGGCCTCGTCTGCCTCATCGTCTCGGACACCGCCTACGCCTACCTCGACGCGCACGGCGGAGACACGCGCTGGGTGGACCTCACATGGATCGCTGCGCTGGGGCTCTTCGCCGTCAGTGCAGATCAGTACCGCAGGGCAGCACTGCGGGAGGCGCGTCGCCCGCAGTCGCCGCTCGCGTCGGTGATGTCCGACATCCGGCCGCCGGCTCGTCTGCCGTACGTCGCGGTGCTCGCGTCCTATGCCGTGGTGGCGCACGCGGCGCTCAACGTGCCGCTGTTCCCGCTCGGTGGCCTGCTGCTCGGCAGCGTCGGCGTGACGATCGCGGTGGTCGCGCGGCAGCTCTTCTCCGCAGGGGAGTATGCCGCGCTCGCCGAGCGGTACCGGCACGCGGCGACGACGGACGACCTCACCGGTCTGCTCACGCGGCGCCACTTCTTCGAGCTGGCCGAGCAGCGTCTGGCGCTCGACGCGCGTGCGGGCCAGCCGTCGACGCTCATGGTCATCGACGTCGACCGCTTCAAGCGGATCAACGACTCCTACGGGCACCTCGCCGGGGATGCCGTCCTCCGGGAGATCGCCGACAGGTGCCGTGCGACGGTGCGCGCCGGCGACCTCCTCGGGCGCTACGGCGGGGACGAGCTCCTCGTCCTCCTTCCGGGCATGGGGGCCGCCGAGGCTCAGCCTGTCGCCGAGCGCATGGTCGAGGTCGTCGCGGCCGAGCCGGTGCGGACGCTGGGGCACGCGATCGAGGTCACGTTGAGCATCGGCCACACCACCACGGACGGGGAGGTCGGCCTCCAGGCGCTCATCGGTCGCGCGGACTCTGCGCTCTACGGCGTCAAGGACGGGGGACGCGGCGGTGCCGCGGGGACGGTCGCGACGGTCGACCCCGAGCGCCCCTGACGTGATCTCAGGGGCGGTCTCCGGGGAGTCCCCGATGTCCCTGACCGTCCTGCTCCGTAGCGTTGCAGGCATGGAAACGACGACCCGAACCCTCTCCCGTCCCCGCCACGGCGCGATGATCGCGGGCGTGTGCGCCGGCCTCGCCCGGCACTTCGACATGGCCCCGACGACGGTCCGGCTCCTTGCCGTCGCGTCGTGCCTCCTCCCAGGTCCCCAGGTTCTGGCCTACGTGGTGCTGTGGGCGGCGATTCCGCGCGACGGCGCCTGAGCCCGGGAACGCGCCTCATCGTGCGCGGCCCGGCAGGCTACGGGGAGCCCCGCTACTGTGGGGCGGCATGAGCTCAGCACTCTCTCGCGGGTCGGGGGCCACCCCGTCCGCCCTCGTCCTGGCCGCCACGCTGACGGCGGCCGGCATCCTGCACCTCGTGGTGCCGCGGACCTTCGAGGACCTCGTCCCCGAGCGGCTCGGGGACGCGCGGGCGTGGGTGCTCGGCAGCGGGGTCGCTGAGGTCGCGTGCGGGGTCGCGGTGGCCGTCCCGGCGACTCGTCGGGTGGGTGCGCTGGCCGCCGCTGGTCTCTTCGTCGCCGTGTTCCCCGGCAACGTGACCATGGCGCTGAAGTCCCGTCGCGGGGCGCGGCACCTGGCGCGGAACCCCCTCGTCGCGTGGGGCCGGCTGCCGCTCCAGGTCCCTCTGGTGCTCTGGGCGCACGGAGTTGCCGCAGGTGCTCACGGACCCCGACGGTAATCGCGGCGGCGACGTACCGTGGGTCGGTGAGCTCACAGCCGGCTCCCAGCAGATACCGTGACAAACGGTGCAGAGTGCACCGTGTGTGTGGCCTGAGAGCGGAAAAAACCGGCCGTCTGGCGGTCGTGCCGTGCGATTGACGGTAAGTTCGACACTATGCAATCGACAGTGAGCCTCCATATTCCGACGACCGAGGAAGATGTGCAACGCGTCCTCAACCGCCTCAAGCTCAAGGCCAACACGGGCCTCGGCCCCGACGTGCGCTACGTCGACGCCAACCGCAAGGGCACGAAGGACGAGACCGCCGTCGTCGTCCGCATGAACGTCGAGGCGCTGGACCCGAGCAAGGAAGAGCTCGAAGGGTTCGTCAGCGCTCTCGAAGCAGTCATGAAGAACGGCAGCGGAGTGAAGTTCGGCAAGATCACGGTCCTGGGCGTCAACCCCCTCTGACCGACGCTGTGATCGACGCAGTCGATCTGACCAGCCAGGAGACGTGAGGCGTCGCTGACGACGTGGCTCAAGAAGCCGGGCCACCGTCGACAGCCCCGGCAGCGTTGCCCGAGGGGCGTGCAGGTCGGATCGACGCGGCGACCAGCCCGGCGGCGGTCATGAGGACGAGCGCGCCGAGCACCACGAGCAGCGGGACGGTCCACCCCCCGACGGCGGCGTGGACGGAGCCGAGGGCGAACGGTCCCACGGCCGCGGCACCGTAGCCGAGGGTCTGCACCATCGCCGACAGGCGTCGGGCGTCGCCCTGGCTCCGGGAGTGGTGGACCACGAGCGTGAAGATCACAGTGAAGTTCCCGCCCTGGGAGACCCCGGCGCAGAACGCCCACAGAGGCCACAGCCCGGGAGCCGCGAGGAGGCCGACGGGCAGGGCCAGCCACAGGACGCTCATCCCCGCGAACACGGTGCGCAGCGGGATCTTCTGTGCGACGAGGGCAGGGACACCGATCCCCCCGAGGATCCCGGCGAGCTGGAAGAGCGACGCTCCGCCGCCCGCACCTTCCGTGCTCAGCCCGTCGAGGTCGCTGAGGATCTTCGGCAGCCACGTCGTGACGGCATAGTAGGAGAACGCCTGACCACCGAACGTGAGGGTGAGGCACCACGCGATCGGACGGCGCCAGACCGGCCCGCCGGTCGACTCCGTCACGAGCACCACGGGCGCTGACACCCGCCCGGCGGTCGCCCTGCGCCACAGGATTCCCGCGACCACCATGAGCAGCGCCCACGCGGCGAGAGCCCAGCGCCACCCGACGAGCGCCGCGAGCGGCGCGGTGAGCAGCGTCGTGAGCACGGAGCCGAGGTTGAGCGCCGCCGTGTACATGCCGGTGACGGTGCCGGCGCGGTGCGCGAAGTCACGGCTGATGATGACCGGCACGGCGACGTTGCCGACGGTGATGCCCAGCCCGATGAGGACGGTGCCGGCGACAGCCGTCTCGATCCCGCCCGAAGAGCGCAGGACGGTCCCCGAGAACACGACGAGGAGCGAGATCGCGACGGCACGCTCGAGACCGGCCCGAGCGATGAGCAGGGACGCGAGCGGGGCGGCGAGGGCGAAGCACAGCACGGGGATGCCCGTGAGCAGCCCGACCGTCTCCTGGCTGACGCCCAGCCCGTCGGCGATCGTCTCGACGACGGGGGCGAGGGCCACGAACGGACCACGGAGGTTGAGCGCGTAGACGAGGACTGCCACGAGCAGGAGCCCGCCGGCTCCGTAGGTGCGTGCCTGCGTGGTGATGGAGTGGCCTTCCCTGGGATCGGACGCTCCCAGGCTAGCCAACCTCGGAGCGTGACCTGGCCCGCGACCCGCGGCCACGAGCTGTGATCTGATCGTCACCTGCGGAGCGTGCAAGATCGCGCGCTGCCACGACACATGCGGGTAGGACGAACAGGCCACGACCTCTGGAGATCGACGTGACACAGCTCGCCGCGACCGGGCCGGACCGGGCCGCGCCCTGGTTCGACGACCTCTTCCGTGCCCACGCCACGACCGTCTACCGGTTCGTGGCGCGTCGTGCGGGACGCGACGAGGCGGACGACCTCACCGCTGAGACCTTCGCCGTCGCGTGGCGCAGGCGCCAGGACGTCCCGGAGGGGCACGAGCTGCCGTGGCTGTACCGGACGGCGGGGTTCCTCGTGGCGAACCATCACCGCAAGAGGCGTCCTACCCCGGTCGACACGCTCCCGGACGAGGCTGACCCGACCTCGGTGGAAGCCGTCGTCCTCGCGGACCTCGAGGTGAGAACGGCGTTCGCGACGCTCGGTGCCCGCGACCGGGAGGTGCTCCTCCTCGCGGCGTGGGAGGGGTTGCGCGGCGAGGCGCTGGCGGCGGCCCTGGGGGTCTCGCGCGGTGGGGCCGACGCGGCGCTCTCCCGTGCCCGTGCCCGGCTCCGCGAGGCGTGGCAGGCGGCCGGCGCCGACTCGGGTCGCGAGGCCGTTGCTCCGCCGGGCGCAAGGTCGCCGGACCCCACGACACAGACGGGATAGAGGGTCCGGACGAGGATCCCTCCGCACTCTGACCCTCAGCAGGAGGACATGATGAAGAGCACCGACGGCGCGGACGCCCGTGACGAGCACCTCTCCGACGCGGCGTTCGAGCGTCTGCGCGCGGCAGACCCTGCTGCGGCGGCGACGCCGGACCTCGCCGGCCTGCGGTCGAAGGTCGATGCCGCGGTCGGTGCCGAGACGGTCGCCGTCGTCGTCGACGCGGAGTCTCCCGTCGTCGTCGACCTCGCGGCTGTGCGCACGCGACGCAGCGCGCGGTGGTTCCAGCTCGCGGCGGTCTCGGCGGGTGTCCTTGCGGTCGGTCTCGGTGGATACGCGCTGGGGGACCGGGGTGATGCCCCGACGCCGGTCGCCGGGTCGACCGAGCAGGACACCCGGGGCCTGAGCCCTGCGCTCGGGGGGAGCGGGACCGCGGACGGTCGTGCCGCAGGCCCCGAGGGAGCCTCCGTCGCGGCCGACACGATGATCGCGCCGGGCTGGGGCAGCCGGACGACCTTCGGGTCGGTGGGTCTCGACGACGTCCCCACCCGCGCCCATGCCTGGGCGTTCGACCCGACGTCGTCCTTCTCGGACGCGACCCTCGCCCGGCTGGCGGCCGCGCTCGGCGTCGCCGGAGCGCCCGAGCTGAGCTACGGGTCGTGGCGCGCCGGCTCGGTCGACTGGACAGGCCCGGTGGTCGAGCTGTCGTCGGACAGCCAGTCGTCGTTCTTCTACTCGAACCCTGAGCTCGACCCGTGGTCGGAGGAGGGGGCCGCGGCCGACGCGCCGTCCGCCGAGACCGCCACAGCGCTCCTCACCGATCTCATGGCGACGCTCGGCGTCGACGGTGCAGGCTTCGAGATCGAGTCGCTCGACGAGATGCAGTCGCCCGGCACCCGCTCGGTGACCGCGCACCAGATGCTCGACGGTCAACGGACCGGTGTGCGCTGGGACCTCTCGGCCACGACCGAGGGGATCTACTCCGTCAGCGGCCAGCTGGCCCCGCTCGTCGACCTCGGGGAGTATGACGTCGTGGGTGCCGAGACGGGCGTCGCGCGGCTCGGAGACCCCCGCTTCGGGGCGTCGGGCGGTGACGTCATCGCCTACGCGCGCGAGGAGACGAGCGTCACGACGGACATCCCTGAGCCGGTGCCCGGCGCGGAGACCGGTCTGGCAGTCGAGGAGCGTGTCACCGGATCGGACATCGCGACCTCCGAACCGGCCCCACCCGTGGACCCCGCTGACCCGACGGCGGTTCCGGAGCTCCCGGGGACGCCGCAGCCTGGGGCGTCGTTCGCGTGGCCTGTGACGCACGTGACGATCACCGGGGCGGCGCTGACGACGAGCATCTTCTACCAGCCGGACGGTTCATCGGTGCTCCTGCCGTCCTACACGTTCACCGACGGCAGCGGCGCTCGGTGGTCCACCGTCGGCATCGCCGACGGACAGCTCGACTTCAGCCCGCTGGGCTGATCAGGACAGGCTAATCAGGACAGGCTGATCAGGACGGAGGACGGACAGAGCGGGGTCGGGCCGAGGGGCCCGGCCCCGCTCTGTCGTCGTGCGTGCTCCGCCGTCGTGCGTGCTCAGGCGTCGTGCGTCGTTCCGCGCGAGATCGTCTCGTGGAGCGCCACCCGGGTGGCGTTGATGAACGACTCCATCCAGCCGAGCTCGCACGCGATCCAGCGGCGGGCGACGGCGTCGACCGGGAAGATCGTCCCGCGGTACAGGTCGTTGCGGACGGCGACAGTGGTGATGCGGGTGTCGACCGCGAGCATCCAGTGCGATCCGGGTGACTGCGCGACGAGGATGTCGCCGAGGCAGATGCCCAGTGCGGTGATGACGTGGTTGGGGTTCCAGCGCTCGCCCTCGGGGGCGTCGTGCCAGGAGCGGCAGTACTCGTCGAAGAGCCCGGAGATGCATGCGAGGTCGGTGATGTCCGTGCTCGGGGCGCGCAGGTGGAGGCGCAGCTCTTCCATCCACACGAGGTCGACAGGCGTCGGTTCGCGGAGCTCCACACGGCCCTCCTGGGAGGCGGCGATGCGTGCCTTCGCGGCGGCGCGATCGAGCTGACCGGCCTCAGGGGCCCGCAACTGTTGCTTCATATGCCGCTTATCGGCCGGACCGTCTGGGGTCATGAGGTGTCGTGGTGGAGTTCACCCTGTGTCTCGGCTGAGAGTCCCGGCTGCGACAACGTGGCGCGTCGCGACTACGGTCGGATGGTCATCTCCGATCGACGAAGCGAGGATTCACATGGCTATCCGCACCGCGCGAACCGCATGGAACGGCACCCTCACGGAGGGTGGCGGTCAGGTCGAGCTCACGAGCTCCAAGGTCGGCACGTACGACGTCTCGTTCCCCAAGCGTGCTGCGGACGAGGCGGGTGGCACGACGAGCCCCGAGGAGCTCATCGCCGCCGCGCACTCGTCCTGCTTCGCGATGCAGCTCTCGGCGCTCATCGGTGAGGCGGGCGGCACCCCGGTCGCCCTCGAGGTCACGGCCGACGTGACGCTCGCACCGGACCCTGCCGGCGGGTTCCACATCTCGGGCATCGCGCTCACGGTCCGCGGCGAGGTCGAGGGTCTCGACGAGGCCGGCTTCCTCAAGGCGGCGGACGACGCGAAGGCTACGTGCCCGGTGTCGAAGGCGCTCACAGGGACGACGATCACGCTGGACGCCGCTCTCGAGAGCTGAGCGCCCACGCTGATCGGTGCGCGAGCGCCGACCGGTTCCCTGGAGGCCGGACCCGAGGACGGGTCCGGCCTCTCGTGCGTCCAGGGCCAGAGCGGGCGTCTAGGGACGGGGAGTGCCAGGGGCGTTCTCGGCAGGGCCGAGCAGCGCGGTGAGGGAGCCGACGAGGAGGTCGAGCAGCTCGTCCTGGCTGAGGGTGCTTCCGGCGAGCCAGGCGGCGGTGACGTTCTCGGCGAGCGCCACCCAGCCGAGGGACAGGAGGGCGATGCGCGGCTGTTCGTCTGCCGGGTCGCCGGGGGAGCGTTCGGCGACGCCGCTCGCCATCCGGTCGACGAGCTCGCTGCGCGCGTCGGCGAGCATCGTCTGGGTCTCGGGGTCCGCACGCAGGGCGCCGCCCCAGATGTCGGTCCACACCTCTCGGCGTGCGGTGACGGCGGTGATGAAGGCGTCGAGGAGGGCGCGGGGTCGGTCGGTGCGCGCGAGGTGGTCGGGCGGGTGGGTTGCGGTGAGGAGGTCGTGCACGGCGACGGTGGCGACGGCTCGTTGGAGGCCGACGACGGACCCGAAGTAGTGGAAGATCAGCGCCTTGGACGCCCGGGCGGTCGCGGCGACCGTCTGTGCCGTGAGTCCGTCGAGCCCGACGGTGCGGGCGAGGCTGTCGGCGGTCCGGAGGAGGTCGCGGCGTCGGTCGGCCGGCTCGAGCCGGGTGCGCGGTGTGTCGCGGGTCATGCTCACAGTTGTACCAACCATGTTGACCGACGGTCAACAGCGTCCTAGGTTGAGTATTGACCACGAGTCAACACGAGGACCCATGACACCCATCACCAGCTCGACCACGCAGCGACCCGACAGGATCGACCTCCGTGCCGTCCGCGCCCACGGACGCCGCGACCTCATGCTCGACGACGTCTCGCTCCGGCTCCACGCCGGCTCCCGGATGCTCGTCGTCGGTGAGCCCGGGCACGGTCACACCGCGCTCGCCCTCGTCGCCACCGGGCGCCTCGTCCCCGACTCGGGGGACGTGCTCGTCAACGGCATGCCCGACCCGGCGCGGCTGCGCGCCCGGAGCGCCGTGGTCGACGTCCCCGGCGTCACCGAGCCGGACGAGGCACTCACGGTCGCGGGCACCGCGGCCGAGTCGCTCGCGCTCGCCGGCCGGAGCGCCACCCCCCGAGCCGTCGCCCGGTGGCTCGCCGCGCACGACCTCGACCACGTGCGGAGCGCACGTGTCGACCAGCTCGACGCCATCACGCGGACAGCGCTGCTGACCGCGCTCGCGGTGCAGGACCCCGCCGTCCGCTTCCTCGTGCTCACGCTCCCGGACCGGCACGGCGGAGCAGCCGAGGAGTGGTGGGCGCTCGCGGCTACCTACGCGGCCCGGGGCTACGGCGTGCTCGTCCAGTGCACCGCGGCCTCCGCGCAGATCCTGCGCGCGGCCGACCTCCTCGACGACGCATCGGAGATCCTCCTGTGACCGCGCTCCGCCTCAGCCTGTCCGAGCTCCGACGCCTGAGCGCCGGGCTCCTGCCCCGCCTCGCGATCGTGGCGCTCGCGCTCATCCCCACCCTCTATGCGGGCCTCTACCTCTACGTCAACGCCGATCCGTACGCGCGCCTCGGCGAGGTCCCGGCGGCCGTCGTGGTGCAGGACGAGGGGGACAAGGGGCGCGCTGTCGCGCAGAGCCTCCTGGACGACGGCGGCTTCGGCTGGGTCGAGACCGACGAGGCGGCCGCGGAGGCGGGCGTCCGGTCCGGCGTGTACGACGCGGCCCTCGTCATCGGCCCGACCTTCAGCGCCGACCTCGAGTCCTCCGGGCAGTTCGCGCCCCGTCAGGCGAGCCTGCGGCTCGTCACCGACGACGCGAACAACTACCTCGCGCGCACCATCGCCGACCAGATCGTCGGCGAGGTGCGCGACTCGATCGCGAGCGAGGTCGGCACCGAGGCCGCTGCACAGTTCCTCAGCGGGTTCGCCGACGTCCGCACGAACCTCTCCGACGCGGCCACGGGTGCGACGACGCTCGCGGACGGAGCGTCGGACGCGGCCACGGGTGCAGGCACGCTCGCGACCGGCGCCGACGACCTCGCGACCGGTGCCGGCACCGCCGCGACCGGCGCGAGCACGCTCGCGACCGGTGCCGGCACCCTGGAGTCGGGCGCCAGCACGCTCGCCACCGGAGCGACCACGCTCCAGACCGGCGCCACCAACCTCAGCACCGGCCTCGCCACGCTCGCGACCTCGACCGCCACGCTCCCCGCCCAGGCGCAGACCCTCGCGGACGGGGCGCAGTCCGTCGCGGACGGCGTCGCGACGCTCGCGACCTACGGCACGACCGCCGCCACGGGCGCGCAGGCGGTCGTGGACGACCTCGACACGATCCGCGCCGACATCGCTGCCCGGCTCACCACCGCCGGGCTCACGGAAGAGGAGATCACGACCGTCCTCACCGAGCTCGACACCGCACGTCAGCCGATCACCGACGCGGCCGCCTCGCTGACGACCGCCTCGACCTCGCTCACCACCCTGTCGACGGGCGCCTCGCAGGTGAGCGACGGCGCCGCCGCACTCGCCCTCGCCGCACCGCTCGTCACGCAGGGGATCACCGACGCCTCGACCGGTGCCACCCAGGTGGCGACCGGAGCAACTTCGCTCTCGGACGGCGCGGACTCCCTCTCCACCGGCGCGACGTCGCTCTCCGACGGCGCGGACACCCTCGCGACCGGCACCCGGTCCCTCTCCGAGGGCGCCACCACCCTCGATACCGGGGCCTGGAGCCTGGCCACCGGGACCACCGAGCTGAGCGACGGCAGTGCCGACCTCCGCGACGGCCTCACGAGCGGTGTCGACGAGATCCCGCTGCTCGACGCGGCGACGCAGGACGCGACAGCCAGCACCATCGGCAACCCCGTCGTCGTCGAGAGCGACGCCCTCTCCGCCGCCGGGACCTACGGTGCCGGGCTGGCACCGTTCTTCCTGTCGCTCGCGTCGTGGATCGGCGCCTACGTCGTGTTCCTCCTCGTCCGGCCGCTGTCGCGGCGAGCGCTCGCGGCGAGCCGGCGGTCGTGGTGGACGAGCTGGTCGACGGCGCTCGGTGGGTGGCTGACGCCCGCGCTCATCGGGGTCGCGCAGATGGCTCTCATGTTCACGGTGACGAAGGTCGCGCTCGACATCGACCCCGCCTACCCGTGGTTCACGGCGCTCTACCTCGTGCTCGTCTCGGCCACCTTCGTCGCGATCCTCCAGATGCTCAACGTGTGGCTCGGTGCGGCGGGGCAGTTCGTCGGCCTCGTGCTCATGCTCACCCAGCTCGTCACTGCGGGCGGCACGTTCCCGTGGCAGACGATCCCGGAGCCGTTGCGCTCGCTGCACCGGTTCCTGCCGATGAGCTACGGCGTCGACGGTCTGCGGCACCTGCTCTACGGCGGGAACCTCGGTCAGGTCGCCGGCGACGCCGCGGTGCTCGCGCTCGTGCTCGTCGGGGCGCTCACCCTGACGGTCGCGGCCGCGCGGCGCAAGCAGGTCTTCACGGCACGTGGCCTCCAGCCGGAGCTCGTGCTCTAGCCGGAGGCCACGTGCCGTGCTGCGCTGTGCCGGCCTCAGCCAGGCGCCGCCTCAGTCGACGGTCACCGCCTCGAGCACGGGGAGCCGGGCCGCGCGGACCGCGGGCCACACCGCGGCGAGGACGCCGACGACCACGGCGATGACGAGCATCGTCCCGAGGCCACCCCACGGGATCGCGAGCTCGGTGAGCCCGGAGCTCGCGAACACCGTCGGCATCCCTGCGGCGAGAGCCACACCCACCGCGAGCCCCAGGACGGTCCCGAAGAGGGCCGTGAGGACCGACTCGATCGTGATCGTCCCAGCGAGCTGAGCACGTCCCAGACCGACCGCCCGCATGAGCCCGATCTCCCGGGTCCGCTCGATGACGGACAGCGCGAGCGTGTTGACGATGCCGAGGATGGCGATGACGATCGACAGCCCCAGCAGCGCGTAGAGGATGTTGAGGATCATCGTCACCTGACCGGCGAGCTGGGTGATGAACTGCTCGTCGTCGAGGACCGAGAGCACCACGTACGGCTTGGCGGCGGCCGTGACCGCGTCCCGCAGCTCCTCGACGCCCACGCCGTCGGCACCCTTGAGGAGCAGCATCTGCACCTGGTCGGCGGCCTGCGGCTGGATCTCCTCGAAGAGCTCGAGGGGCACCACGACCGGGGCGTTGAGCGCCTCGGAGTTGATGACGGCACCGACGGGTGCGGTGACGGACCCGGACGGGGTGGTGAGCGTCAGCTCGTCACCCACGGCCCACCCTTCGGCGTCGGCAGAGTCCTTGTCGACGACGAGGGCACCGTCGAGCATCGAGCCGAGGTCGCCCGAGATCGCCTCGGTCGTCCAGGAGCGGCCGAACGCGTCGGCCGGCATCCCGATGAGCGCCATGGTCTCCTCGGCGTCTCCCGAGGACGTCGTGCCCCCGGAGACGAACGACGCGCCGACGGCGAGCCCGTCGGCGGACTCGACCTCGGGGAGGCCGCCGATGTCGTCGATGGAGGCCGCCGGCATGAAGAAGGTCGCGGACTGGACCATGAGGTCGGCCTGCCACTCGTTCTCCACGACGGTGCGCATCGACGCCTGCGTCGAGGAGGCGAGCACGGAGGCGGCACCGACGAGCGCCATCCCGATCATGAGTGCGCTCGCGGTGCTCGCGGTGCGTCGGGGGTTGCGGGTGACGTTGCCACGAGCGAGCTTGCCGAGGGGGCGGATCGCCGCGACGAACGGGACAGCGAGGACACCGAGCACGGCTCGAGCCATGACGGGGGCGAGGAGCAAGGCTCCGACGACCACGCCGACGGCACCGAGGCCGAGGAGAGTTCCGGTTCCGGCGTCCTCGTCGGCAGCGGCCTGGAGGACCGCCGCGACGACGGCGCCAGTCCCAGCGCCGGCGATGAGGAGGCCGACGAGCCCCCGGATGCGCAGCGACCTGCCCTGGCCGGGGGACTCGTCGCGCATGGCCTCGACGGGCGGCACGAGCGCCGCGCGACGTGCGGGCAGCGCTGCCGAGGCCACGCTGACCACGAGACCGACGAGGAGCGAGAGCACCACCATGGTGGTCGTCACGGGGATCTCCCCGGAGAGGTCCATCCCCAGGCTCTCGAAGAGCGCCTTGATACCGGTGACGAGCCCGAGCCCGCCGGCGATGCCCAGGGCACCGCCGAGGAGGCCGACCACGGCAGCCTGGACGAGGATCGATGCGAACACCTGGAGCGGTGAGGCACCGACCGCGCGCAGGAGCGCGAACTCGCGCTGGCGCTGGCGCACGGTCATCGCGAAGGTGTTCGCGATGATGAAGCCGCCGACGAACAGCGAGATCCCGGCGAAGATGAGGAGGAACGTCTCGACGAAGCCGAGCATGCCGTCGATGTCCGCGCGCGCCTCCTCGCGGAGCGCCTCTCCGGTGAGCGTCTCGACCGCGCCCGGGTTCGCGACGCCCGTGATCGCCGCGTCGATGTCGGCGACGAGGTCGGCCGGGTCCACGCCGTCGGACGCGAACACGGAGATCGTCGGGACGCGGCCGTCTCCGGCGTAGACCTCCTCGGCGGTCCCCGCGTCGAGGAAGACGACGGTCGCTCCGGCGAGCGACGCTCCGAGGTCGACGGTCCCGGTGAGCGTCGCGTCGGTAAGCTCGCCGCCGACGATGAGCGTCGTCGTGTCACCGACCGACAGGCCGGACGACTCTGCGCTCGTCACCTCGAGGGCGAACTCGGTTGCGCTCGTCGGCCCCGAGCCCTCTGTGAGGTTGATCGTCGGGTCGTCGGGGTAGTAGCCGACGGCGAAGCTCGGTGCGCCGGCGGCCGACGCGACGGCCGTCCCGTCGGTGCCGACGAGCACGATCGGGCCGGTGAAGTCCGCGAACGCGTGCTCGACGCCGTCGACGCCTTCCACGGTGCTGACGAGGTTGGCCGGGATGAGGGTGCGGACCGCACCGGCGCTCGCGCCGTCCTGGCCCGCCTGCGGAGAGTCGTCGGCGCCGCGCAGGTACGCGTCGGCGGCGTAGCCCGCGTCGACGATCCCGCTGAAGGTCGAGGAGAGCATGTCGCGCAGCGCGAACGTGCCGGCGACGAAGGAGACGCCGAGCACGACCGCGAGGATCGAGAGCCCGAGGCGCACGAGGTGTGCGCGGACGTTGCGGAGTGCGACGCGCAGCATCAGACGGCCACCTTGCGGTTGAGGGTGCCGAGGACCTCGAGGATCGCGTCCGGGGTGGGCTCGGTGATCTCCGCGACGATGGCGCCGTCGGCGAGGAAGAGCACGCGGTGGGCGTACGAGGCCGAGACGGGGTCGTGCGTGACCATGACGACGCTCTGGCCGAGGTCGTCGACGGACGAGCGCAGGAAGGTCAGCACCTCGCGGGACGAGACGGAGTCGAGGTTCCCGGTCGGCTCGTCGGCGAAGACGATCGAGGGCTTGGACACGAGCGCGCGGGCGCACGCGACGCGCTGCTGCTGGCCGCCGGACAGCTCGGAGGGCCGGTGCTTGAGGCGGTCCGCGAGCCCGACGGCCGCGACGACGGCGTCGAAGTGCGCCGTGTCGACGGGCTTGCGGGCGATGTCGAGCGGGAGGGTGATGTTCTCGGCCGCCGTGAGCGTCGGCACGAGGTTGAACGACTGGAAGATGAACCCGAGCTGGGTGCGGCGCAGCTTGGTGAGGCTCCGCTGGTTCATGCTGCTCACGGTGAGGCCGTCGACGACGACCGTGCCGGACGTCGGGGTGTCGAGGCCGGCCATGCAGTGCATGAGGGTGGACTTGCCGGAGCCGGACGGGCCCATGATCGCGGTGAACTGGCCGCGGGCGAAGTCGACGTCGACGCCGGCGAGCGCGTGGACGGCGGTGGGACCCTTGCCGTACGTCTTGACGAGCCCGCGCGCGGTGGCGATGGCGCCCGCTGCGTCGGGGCGGGAGGGGCTGGGGGCAGTGGACACGGTTGCTCCGGTTGTGAGTGTCGAGACGATGGGTGCTGGGCACGACGCTGGTGCGTCCGGGCTTCATCATGGCCACCGTACGGCCGGGCGGTCGATAGGGGACATCCCTGACGTGCCCCTGAATCTCGGGTGCCGGGCACCCTGACGTGGGAGACTCGCGGCGTGAACGAGAGCATCGAGGTCCCGTCGCAGGTGGGACGCTCGCCCCTGGGTCATGTGTCCGACGCGCCGACTCTGGCTCACCCCCGTGCAGGAGCGCCGGGGGCCGGTCCGGAGGGTGGTACGAGCGCGGGCGGGGCGTTCGACCTCGACGTCGCGGACCTCTTCGGTGGTGCCGGGGCGGGCGCCGGCGAACCTCAGGGGGAGGACCTGTCGGAGAAGCTCCGCCAGGCGTACTTCTGGGTGGTCAACCACGCGATCATCTCGCCGCACTACGACGTGGAGTTCTCGGCCGGCCCGGGGACGCCGGAGACGAGCTATCTCCTCGGTGACTCCCGCGCACGGCTCACCCTGCCGTCGGAGCAGTCGTACTCGAGCTTCGTCCTGCTCCCGCTGCTGACGTTCGCTGTGCGGGGCCGGTGCTTGCTCATCGGCGGCCCGGGGCGGGGCAAGACGGCGAGCGCGCTGCTCATGGGAGTGCTGGCGGGATACCCGGTGCGAGACGTCCGCCGGGCGATGCAGCACGGCCATCCGCAGCTGACGGTCTCGGACCTCTTCGGTACGCCGTTGCCGAAGGACCTCGTGCAGGCGGACTCTCTCGCGGAGGTCGACGTTGCGTGGCGGTCGTGGCTGGGCATGCGCGTGAAGATCATCGACGAGTACAACCGCATCCCGACGCGGACGCAGTCGGCGCTCCTCACGGTGCTCGCGGACGGCTACGTCGAGGTGTTCGACCAGTTCTACGAGACGGGTGAGTCGGCGTGGTACCTCACGGCGAACGACGACGCCGGGGGCGGCACCTACCAGGTGGTGGAGGCGCTGCGGGACCGCATCGACGTCGTCGTGCACGCGCTGCCGTTCAACAACCGTTTCCTCGGCGACCTCGTCACGCGCGCCGAGCAGGGCATCCGCCCCGAGCAGGCGGTCCCGGAGCGGATCGTCTTCGACGACGCCCAGCACGAGCGGCTGCACCGGGAGGTGCTGAAGGTGCGCATCGGGACACCGGTGCGCCGACGGCTCGAGTTCTTCGCGAGCCAGCTCGAGCTTCTCGAGGGCTCGGCGTGGCAGTTCGAGTACCGCACCAAGGACACGGCGCGCCTCGCGGGGATCGACCCCCATGTCCTTGCCGCGGCGGACTCGGGCCGGGACCGGCTGAGCGACATCGGGTCGCAGACGCTCAACGGGCTCTCCGTCCGTGCGCTGCAGTCCCTCGTCGCGTACGCGAAGGCGATGGCGTACTTCCGGGGGCGCACGACGGTGGGCCTCGACGACCTGCGCGCGGTCCTGCCGTTCGTCCTGCACGACAAGCTCGTGCCGGACCAGCAGTCCCCGGTGTTCGACGACCCGGCCCGTGAGGCGCTGCGCTCCGACCGCGTCTCGTGGATCCGCGACATGTTCGACCAGGCGTGCCAGCAGTACGACGCGTACGGGCTCGACGCCGCCGACCCGGTCGGCGACGTCCTCGCACAGGTGTCTGCGGGGCTCGACGCGTTGAGCGAGCCGGAGGTGCTGTCCCGACTGGCCGAGATCGAGAAGATCCTCGACGGCTGGGAGGACGGTCGCAAGCTCCACGGCCACGTCTACGACGACGCGCTCGTGCTCAAGTACGCCCACCAGCGGTACACGAACTACCTGTCGTGGCTGCGGTGGCAACGGTGACGACCGCACCCGTCGCGGCGAGCTTCCCGGCCTGGGAGGCTCAGCTCGCGGCTCAGCGCGGCACGCTGAACCAGGTCCTCGCGACGGCCCGGGCCGCCGGGGCGTCGGCCGACGTGCTGCGCACCGCGATGCGGGAGCTCGGTCCGCCGGTCGAGGCCCTCCTCGCCGTCCTCGACCCGCCGCGGGCGGAGGTCGTCTGCAGGTCGCTGACCGAGCTCGTGTGCGACCTCGTCGTCCGCAAGGCATGGCACGACCGCTCGGCCGAGCGGTGGGCGGTGCTCTCCGTCCTCCCAGGCCTGCCGCGGGCCGTGGGGCGCTCGCCGCGCACGACGATCGAGGTCGTCGTGCTCGGCGCCGGCCGGATCGCGCGCGAGACCGACCTGGGTGCCTGGGGTGCACGGCTCGCTGCCGCCGACGCCCACCTGTCCGACGACGCCGCTCTGCGCGCGGCCGCAGCGGTCGCCGCGTGGCGCTCCGGCCTCGTCCGGGTCCGCCGCTCGGCGCTCTCGGCTGCTGCCACGCTCGTCGAGGCCGACGACCTTCACGCTCCCGACGCGCTGCGCGTCCTCCTCGGTCTCGACGACTCCGACGACTCTCCCCGCGACGCGCTCGCGGACAACGCGGCCGATCCCTTCTCGTGGCCTGGTGCGGCCGGTCGCGGGACGGTCGCCACGTACGGCGGGTACCGCGCCTTCGGCGGACCGTGGACCGGCGTCCCGGTCGTCATCGAGGCCATGACCTCGTCGACCCCGACGTGGCGCGTGCTCGCCGACGGGATCCCGTGGGTGGTGGTCGCGGACGTGCACGGGCATGTCGTCCTGCGGGAGCCGTCGGGTGCGCTGCCGTCCGCCACCGTCGCGCCGTCGGCCGATCTCGTCCGGGACGTCCGGGCGCACGTCGCGTGGGAGGACGAGGTGACGGGGGCGGCACCGGCCGCGGCAGGAGCCGGGGCGTCGGGCGCGCGTCCGGTGCTCGTCTCCCGGGAGACCTCGTGCCGGCTCGACCTCGTGCTCCTCCCGGCCACCGCCCGGGAACCCGTGCCTGTCGGAGGAGGGTACCGGTGACGGCGCAGCGCCCGTCTGGCCGGCGGCCGACGGACCTCGACGAGCTCCGCGTCCGCTGGCAGGAGCGGTGGCCCGACGCCCTGCGGGCATGGGGACCGTTCACACGGTTGCACGCCCCGCAGCTGCGCGGCCCCGAGAGCGGCCCCTCCGGGGTCGGCAGCTTCGCCTGGTTCAGCCTCGGTGACGTCGAGGTGAACATCGACCTCGCGGACGTCGCCGCGCGCGGGCTCGAGGACCACGCGGTCGCGGTCCTCGCGCACGAGGTCGGGCATCACGTCTGCTCGCCGGGCGACCTGCTCACGGCCGGTCGCCTCGCGGGGCAGGCCCGCCTCGGGCTCATCGACCACGACGAGCACGTCGCGCTCGTGTCCAACCTCTGGAGCGACCTGCTCGTCAACGACCGCCTCCAGGTCCGTGCCGGAGTCGATCTGGCGGCCGTGTGGCGCACGCTCGGGCCACCCGCGCAGGACGACCAGGTCATGCGGCTCGTCCTGCGCACGGACGAGATCCTCTGGTCGTTGCCCGAGGGCTCGCTCGCAGGGCCCGGGCCCCACCACGACGCCGAGGCTGGTCTGCTCGCGCGCCTCGTGCGGACGTACGCCGACGACCCGGTCGGCGGCGTCGGCGGCTTCGCCATGGTCCTGCGACCGTTCCTCGAGCGTGCGGAGCCGCCGGGCGGTGCCGGTCGCTGGTGCGAGCAGCACGAGGCGCCGGGCACCCTGGTCCCCGGCCTGGCCGACGACCCGTCGGTGACACGGGCTCCAGTCCACCCGGCTCTCGACCGCCGGGTCGTCGGTGCGATGGCAGGTACGCCGTCAGACGCAGCCGGCGACACGACCGGCGACGGGGCCGGCGACGCCGTCTCGTCGCACCGGTCGGCCGGCAACACCCTGTCCCCGGCCGACTATGCGGCCGTCCTGCGGTCGCTCGGCACCACGACCGACCCGCGCGAGGCCGCGGCCCAGTGGTACCGCGAGCACGCACGCAAGCACCTCGTGCCGTTCCCGGTGCGCACCGAGCGGCGCATGCAGGAGCCGCTCCTCGCCGGCCACGACCTCTGGGACGTGGGCGACGACCTCGCCGACGTCGACTGGACCGCGACGATGCTCGCCTCCACGGTCGTCCTGCCCGGAGTCACCACGGTCCAGCGGCACTACGACGCGGACGACGGGAGCGACCCCGAACGCCTCCCGGTCGACCTGGACCTCTATCTCGACTCCTCGGGCTCGATGCCGGACCCGGCAGCCTCCGGCGCTCCGATCGCGCTCGCGGGAGCGATCCTCGCTCTCTCGGCGCTGCGCTCCGGGGCGCGTGTGCAGGCCACGACGTGGAGCGGTGCACGACAGATCGCTGGGACCGGCGGCTTCACACGGGACTCGGACGCGGTGCTGCGCGCGATCGTCGCGCACTTCGGTGGTGGCACGTCCTTCCCCGTCCACCTCCTCGCGGACACGCACCTGGGTGACCGGACCGGCCGGGGGCCGGTCGGCGCAGGCCGCCGCACGCGCCACATCGCCGTGATCTCCGACGACGGCGTGACGACGATGTTCACGGACGGCGCCTGGCGGCTCCCCGAGGGGTTCGACCCGCAGGACACGGTGGCTGCGCGGGCCGTCCGGGCCGCGGGCGGTGGCGGCACGCTCGTCCTCGCGACGCACGACGTCGGGCGGTTCGTCGCCATGGCGCCCGGGTACGACGTGTACGGGGTGACCGACACCGAGAGCATGGTGACGTTCGCCCGCGACTTCGCCCGCAGGCTCTGGGGGCAGGAGCACGCACGAGGACAGGAGACGAGACGATGACCGCCACCCCACCGGACGGTCTCCTCGACCGACGCCGCGAGACTGTCGTCGGACCCCCGCTCGCGTCGGTCATGCAGCGCATCGCCCAGGCGCCGCCGGACTGCGTGCTCGCTCCGGGCGCGGCGCTGTGGAGGGTGGTCGACGGGCCCGCGGGTCAGGGACGCCGCGGTGAGGGACGGGCACAGCACGGTCCCGGGAGCGCTGCCGTCGACGTCGGCGCGGTGGTGGCCGACGCTCTCGCGGCGATCGCTCCCTCCGCCCGTCAGGGTGCGGCGTTCCTCGCGACGCTCCGCTCCGTGGTCGTCGGACCGGACGGGCCGGTCTCGGACCTGCGCGCACGCTCTGCCCTGCTCACCACCTGGGTGCTCCTCGACCCGTCGGTGCACGCGACGGCCAACCTCGCGCACCTCGACGCAGCACCGTACGGGCGGGCGGACTGGGTTCTCTCGACGCTCTACACGATCGGCGTCGCGCTCGCTCCGGCCCTCGATCCAGCGCAGTGGCCGACGACGAACGCCACGCGCGAGGAGGCGGCACGTGCGATCCTGCGGGCCGGTGGACTCCACCCGGCGTACGAGACGGCGCAGAGCGCCGACGCACGCTGGCAGACGGTGAGCACCGCCGTCCAGCGGCACGTCATGGCCGAGCTCGCCGAGGAGGCCCGCCGCTCGGAGATCCTCGCCCGGCAGCTCGCCGAGAGGCGCGCGAAAGAGGCCGCGGCCCAGGTGAGCAATGTCTGAGCACATCTCGCCCGACGCCCCAGCTCTGCCGCCAGGCGTGCCGGACGCGGCGCTCGCGGAGTACGCGGCGGGCGCCGCAGTCGCACTCACGGACTCGGAGCGCTGGCCCTCCCTCTCGGACAGGGGCTTCGACCGTCTGGAGTCGGTGCGCCGGAGCCCCAGCGCACCGCGATGGGTCCACGAGTGCGGGGACCGGCTCGTCCCGGCGGACCACGAGCGTCTCCGGAGCATCGAGGCGGACCTCGAGACCGGTGCCTACCTCTCGCGGTCCGCTGAGAGCCACGAGCCGGCGTGGCTCGCACCGTTCCTCGACCGCGTCCAGACGGCCGTCCCGCGGTACCGGGCGATCGCCCGTCTGGAGGGTCGTCGACCACGGCGCCTCGAGGAGTTCGCGCCGGTGTCGCGCGACGACCTCACGCGATCGCTCTCCGCCTTCGTCCCCGTCGACGTGCCGCTCGACCGGGTGCTCGAGGGATCCAGCTCGGGGAGCACCGGTGCGGCGGTCGTGGTGCCGCTCCACCCTGTCTCGACAGCGACCGAGGTGGTGCTCTTCCAGCACCTCGCGGCGCGCGCCGGTGTGCTGTGGGAGCCAGACCCGACGCGGATGGCGCTCGCGAACGTCGTCGACCAGCGTGCTGCGTTCACGTACGTCTCGATGCTCACCGCGCTGTCGGGCGGGGAGGCGCCGATGGCTCGCGTCAACCTGCACCCGTCCGCCTGGCGGGAGCTCGCGCACCGTGCCGCGTTCCTCACGGAGTCGAACCCTCAGGTGATCAGCTCGTCGCCCCTGGCGCTGCTCGAGCTCGCGGGCCTCGGCCTGGACCTGTCCCCTCTCGTGCTCTTCTCGGGCGCGACCCATCTGACACCCGCCGCGCGTCAGCGGGTCCACGCGACGTGGGGCGTCCCGGTCGTCGACGTGTACGGGTCGCGCGAGGCGGGACTCATCGCTGCGGACCTCGTCGGAGACCGGCCGGTGAGCGAGCACGTCGTGCTCCCGCGACGCGTCCACGTCGAGATCCTCGACGCCGGCGGGAGTCCTGTCCCGGACGGCGAGATCGGCGAGGTCACCGTGACGGTCGACGACAACCCGTACCTCCCGCTCGTGCGCTACCGCACGGGGGACACGGCGGCGCTGCGCCGCGACCGGGAGACGGACGGCACGTGGCGGACGACGCTCCTCGGCCTCGAGGGCCGGTCGCCCGTCAGGTTCCTCACGGGCGCGGGATCCTGGGTGCCCTCGATCGACGCGACACAGGTGCTCCAGGCGTACGGTGTCGCCGCGTGGCACCTCCACCAGAGAACTGACGGGTCGATTCACCTCACCGCGCTCGTCGCTGACGGGGCAGGTCGGGGCCTCGAGGGCCGCGCGACGGACGCCCTGGGACGACTCGTCGGACAACCCGTCACTGCGGTCTCCGTGGTGCGACCGTCGGACCTCGGGCCGGGGAGCAAGCGTCGATTCACGTCGGACATCGACCGCAGCGCGGGGACGTGACCGCAGTCACCGGACAGCGGTTTGTGCTGAGCCCGGACGGGGGGTAATGTTCTCGAAGTCAGCCCGACAGGGAGGCACAGACACCACTGCGAAGCTCGCAAGAGCCGCCGCGAAGTGGCTGGTCCCGGGGCTGAATCCTTGGTTCGAAGCGTTGTCCGAGCAGTGTTCGGCAGCATGTAGGCTGG